>NZ_JBANBJ010000029.1:0-93427 GCF_059803515.1 Bradyrhizobium sp. UFLA05-125
ACCATCTCTTCTCATCCGACCCTTTCGCAAGGGAGCGGACATCTTGAACGGTGATCCAAAGCTGGAGCGGATTGCAAAGGGCAACGCGCTGGCGCTTTGCGCCACGGGAACGTGGACCGCGAGCTTCGCGCCGGCGCTCGAGCGGATGGTGGCTGATGCCGAGAAGCTCGCCGGCAGCCGGCCGAACATCTTCATCGACGTCTCCGAAGTCGCCAAGCTCGACACCTTCGGCGCCTGGCTGATCGAGCGGCTGCGCCGCAGCCTGACGCAAGGCGCAGTCGAGACCCAGATCGCGGGCCTGTCGGCAAATTATTCGAGCCTCGTCGACGAGGTGCGGAGGGTCAAGGCGACGCCGGTCGTCGAGGCCGGTGCCATCACCATCACCGGCATGCTGGAGCAGATCGGCCGCGCCGTCGCCGGCCTCACCGGGACCGTGACCGATCTCGTCGACATGCTCGGTGCGGTGCTCGCGGCCAGCGGTCGCGTGCTGATCCGTCCGCGCTCGTTCCGCCTGACCTCGACCGTGCATCATCTCGAGCAGGTCTGCTGGCGCGCGGTGCCTATCATCGTGCTGATCACCTTCCTGATCGGCTGCATCATCGCCCAGCAGGGCATCTTCCATTTCCGCAGGTTCGGCGCCGACATCTTCGTCGTCGACATGCTGGGCGTGCTGGTGCTGCGCGAGATCGGCGTGCTCCTCGTCGCGATCATGATCGCCGGACGCTCCGGCAGTGCCTACACCGCCGAGCTCGGCTCGATGAAGATGCGCGAGGAGATCGACGCGCTGCGTACCATGGGCTTCGATCCGATCGAGGTCCTGGTGCTGCCGCGCATGCTGGCGCTGGTGCTGGCGCTGCCGATCCTCGCCTTCCTCGGCGCGATGGCCGCGCTCTACGGCGGCGGGCTCGTCGCCTGGCTCTATGGCGGCGTCGATCCCGAAGCCTTCCTGCTGCGCTTACGCGATGCGATCTCGATCGATCATTTCATCGTCGGCATTGTCAAGGCGCCGGTGATGGCAGCGGTGATCGGCATCGTCGCCTGCGTCGAAGGCCTTGCGGTGCAGGGCAGCGCGGAATCGCTCGGACAGCACACGACCTCGTCGGTCGTGAAGGGCATCTTCTTCGTGATCGTCATGGATGGCGTGTTCGCGATCTTCTTTGCATCGATCGGGATGTGATGATGGCGCAAGAGAATCAAGACAAGATTCAAGACCCCATCATCCGCGTCCGCGACATCACCGTGCAGTTCGGTGCGACGCGCGTGCTCGACGGGCTGAACCTCGACGTCAAGCGCGGCGAGATCCTCGGCTTCGTCGGCCCCTCCGGTGCCGGCAAGTCGGTGCTGACGCGCACCATCATCGGCCTCGTCTCGAAGGTCGCCGGCCGCATCGAAGTGTTCGGCGTGGATCTGGATTCGTCGAATAGCTCGCAGCGCCGCGGCGTCGAACGGCGCTGGGGTGTGCTGTTTCAGCAGGGGGCGCTGTTCTCCTCGCTGACGGTGCGGCAGAACATCCAATTTCCGATGCGGGAATATCTGAAGGTCTCGCAGCGCCTGATGGACGAGATCACCATGGCCAAGCTCGCCATGGTGGGCCTGAAGCCGGAGGTCGCCGAGCGCTTCCCGTCGGAGCTGTCGGGCGGCATGATCAAGCGTGTCGCGCTGGCCCGTGCGCTGGCGCTCGACCCCGAACTCGTCTTCCTGGACGAGCCGACCTCGGGCCTCGACCCGATCGGTGCCGGCGATTTCGATGAGCTGGTCAGGACGCTCCAGCGCACTTTGGGCCTGACCGTTTTCATGGTAACGCACGACCTCGACAGCCTTTATACGGCGTGCGACCGCATCGCCGTTTTAGGGAACGGTAAGATCATTGCTGCAGGGTCGATCGCCGACATGCAGGCCTCGCAGCATCCCTGGCTGAGGCAATATTTCCATGGCAAGCGCGCCCGCGCGGTCATGAGCTGAGTATCCGGAGCACTTGATGGAAACGCGGGCGAATTACGTGCTGATCGGGTCGTTCACGCTGGCGGTGATCGCCGCGGCAATCGGCTTCGTGCTGTGGTTCCAGTCGCTGCACACCACCAAGCAGCGCAGCCCGCTGCGCGTCGTCTTCGAGGGGCCGGCGGCGGGCCTGCGCAACGGCGGCAGCGTCAATTTCAATGGTATCCGGGTAGGTGAAGTGGTCTCGGTGAAGCTGGACAACCCGCGTCGGGTTGTCGCACTCGCCATGGTCGAGAACAATGCTCCGATCCGCAAGGACACCCTGGTCGGCCTCGAATTCCAGGGCCTGACCGGCGTCGCCGCGATCTCGCTGAAGGGCGGCGATGAGGCGGCCCCGGCGCCGCCGCTCGACGAGGACGGTATCCCGACGCTCACCGCCGACCCGAACAAGCTTCAGGACGTCACGGAAGCGATCCGCGGCACGCTCCAGAACATCAACAAGCTCGTCGCCGACAACCAGGAGTCGGTAAAGAACTCGCTCAAGAATCTCGAAACGTTCACCAACTCGCTCGCGCGCAATTCCGAGCGCGTCGATGCGGTCATGGCCAAGGTCGACGGCGTCATGCTGAAGGCCGACAACCTCATGCTCGGCCTCAACACGCTCGCCGGCGGCAAGGATGGTGGTGAGCTCTTCCAGGCCGTGAAGTCGATCCGCGAACTTGCGGATGATTTCGACAAGCGCTCCGGCGCGCTGATGACCGACGGCCGCCGTACCCTCGGCGACATCAGCCGCGCCGTGAACAATTTCGATCGCAACCCGACCCGCGTCCTGTTCGGCGCCAGCAACAGCGGCGCGCAACAGGCCCCGCCGCCGGCCGAGCCGCCGAAGCCCGCACCAGCACCTACGAATGCGCGCGCCACAGCGCCAGCGCAGGCTGCGCAGGGGCAGAAGCGGCAGTAGCGGCCTCTTTCCGCCAACTCATCACCGGTCGCACCACGACGACCAGCGTCGCGCCGCCTCGCCGTCGCGCGCGCTCGTGCATTCCCGGCACCTGTGAAGTTAGTCCCGCGATACGAAAGTACGGGGGTCTGGCCGCGCCAAGGTAGGGGGAGGGCCGGCGGCCGATCTCAGCTATATCGCGCTCAAGTCGCGCTCAAGCAAAGCGCGTCGTTGTCACTCACAGGGGAGGAGAGAGCGTGATACGCCTGTTGCTGCTGTTGCCGTTCATCGGGCTGATGATCGTGCCGTTCTACAATATCCGGGAGCCCTATCTGTTCGGCTTCCCGTTCTTCTACTGGTACCAGCTCGCCTGGGTGCCGCTGACCTCGCTCCTCACCTTCATCGTCTACAGGAGCGTGCGCCATGTTGACTGATGTCGATAGCGCGGCGTTCGCCGTCTTCCTCGCATTGTTCGTCCTCGTCACCGGCATGGGCTTCGTCGCCTCGCGCTGGCGCAAGCCCGAGACGCTCGCCCATCTCGACGAGTGGGGCCTCGGCGGCCGCAAGTTCGGGACCTGGATCACCTGGTTCCTGGTCGGCGGCGACTTCTACACCGCCTACACGGTGATCGCCGTTCCGGCGCTGGTCTACGCGGTCGGCGCCTACGGCTTCTTCGCGCTGCCCTACACCATCATCGTCTATCCTTTCGTCTTCGCGGTGATGCCGGTGCTGTGGAAGGTCGCCAAGGATCGCGGCTACGTCACCGCGGGCGACGTGGTGCGCGGCGCTTACGGATCGCGCGGGCTCGAGCTTGCCGTCGCGGCAACGGGCGTGCTGGCGACGATGCCCTACATCGCGCTTCAGCTCATCGGCATGGAGGTGGCGATCAAGGCGCTGGGGCTGCATGGCGAGGTGCCGCTCGTGCTCGCCTTCCTGGTGCTCGCGCTCTACACCTATTCGTCGGGCTTGCGCGCACCGGCGCTGATCGCCTTCGTCAAGGACATCATGATCTACATCGTGGTGATCGCCGCGATCGCGATCGTGCCGTCGAAGCTTGGCGGTTACGGCGCGATCTTCACCGCGGCTGATGCGGCCTTTGCGGCAAAGGGCTCGGGCGGCGTCCTGTTGTCGCCGGCGCAGATCGTGCCTTATGCCTCGCTGGCGCTGGGCTCGGCGCTTGCTGCTTTCATGTACCCGCACACGCTGACCGGCATCTTCGCGTCGTCCGGCGGCAACACCATTCGCAAGAATGCGATGCTGCTACCTGCCTACACGCTGCTGCTCGGCCTGCTTGCGTTGCTCGGCTATATGGGGCACGCCGCAGGCCTCAAGCTTGCGAGCAACAACGACGTCGTGCCGGCGCTGTTCAAGACGCTGTTTCCGAGCTGGTTCGCCGGCTTTGCCTTCGCAGCCATCGCGATCGGAGCACTCGTGCCGGCGGCCGTCATGAGCATCGGCGCGGCCAACCTGTTCACCCGCAACTTCTGGAAGGTCTGGGTCGATCCGAAGGTGACGCCGGCGGGTGAAGCGAAGGTCGCCAAGATCACCTCCATGCTGGTGAAGGTCGGGGCGCTGCTCGCCATCCTCCTGATGCCGACGCAGTTCGCGCTGGATTTGCAACTGCTCGGCGGCCTGTGGATCCTTCAGACGCTGCCGGCGCTGATCTTCGGGCTCTACCTGAACTGGTTCTCGAGCACGGCGCTCCTGACCGGTTGGGCCGTTGGCCTTGCCGGTGGATCGTGGCTCGCCTGGTCGGACGGACTGAAGCCGCTGCACGGCATCGATTTCGGCGCCGGCACCGTCGCGATCTACACCGGGCTGCTCGCGCTCGCCCTCAACATCGTGGTCTCGGTTGTGGTGAACCTCGCGCTCAAGGGCCTGCCGCAGGGGCGGCTGTCCCGGGAAGCTGCCTGACACGCCCTCTGATCGGCGGCCGGTCGCCCGGCCGCCGATCCTCTGGCAGGGCTTAGCCGGTCTTTCTCCGGAGTTGAAAAAACCTTCCATGCGATTGAAAACGCTCTAGTATCCGCCCGCTCTCCGGACCCGCCTGTCGCGGGCGGATCCGACTGTCTCGAGTGAGGATTCCTTGCAGGCGTGGTTCGTTCTCACGGTCGCAGCCGGCTATGTAACCACGCTGTTTCTGATTGCCTGGTGGGGCGATCGGCGGAGCGCAGGTGGGCCGCTGGTTTCGCCCAAATCCTGGGCCGCTGCAGTCAGCTACTGCCTGACGCTTGCGGTCTACAACACCTCGTGGAGCTTCTACGGCTCGGTCGGTCGTGCCGCGACGACGGGACTGGACTTCGTCACCATCTATGTCGGCCCCACGCTGGTGCTGCTGTTCGGCCAGAGGCTGCTCGCCAAGGTGATCGGCATTGCCAAGGCGCAGAACGTCACCTCGATCTCCGACTTCATCGCCGCGCGCTACGGCAAGAGCCAGGCGCTTGCGGCCTTCGTGACGCTCGCGTCTCTGCTGGGCGTGCTCCCTTACATCGCGCTTCAGCTCAAAGCCGTCGGCAAGAGCTTTGATTATCTGATCCTCCAGCCGGAGCGGGCCGGCGGCGAGGCGCTGCGCTTCTGGCAGGACTCGGCGTTCGGGGTCGCGGCGTCGATGGCGCTGTTTGCGATCGTGTTCGGCGTCCGGCATGTCCACGCCAGCGAGCATCATCGCGGCTTGATGCTTGCGATCGCCTTCGAGAGCGTCGTCAAGCTGGTCGCGTTCCTGATCGTCGCGCTGTTCGTGCTGTTCGGCCTGTCAGGCGGGCCTGGCGGACTGCTGTCGCAATTTCAGTCGGAGCCGCAGCTTTCGACAATCCTGACCTTCGACCCGACGGAGCCGGTGTGGCCCTCGACGATCATCATCTCGGCGATCGCCTTTTTGTGCCTGCCACAGGCGTTTCACGTCGCGGTCGTCGAGAACGAGGCGCCCGGCCACTCGCGCACGGCGGCGTGGCTCTATCCGGCCTATCTCGCGCTGTTCAGCCTGCTGATCCTGCCGATCGCGGCCGCCGGCCTCGGCAGGTTCGGCGCGATGATGGACCCCGACACCTACGTGATCTCGCTGCCGATCGCGGCGGGCGCGAACGCCGTCAGTCTGATCGCTTTCCTGGGCGGGCTGTCGGCGGCCACCGGCATGGTGATCATGACCTCCGTCGCGCTCAGCACCATGCTGTGCAACGACGTCATCATGCCGATGCTGCTGCGCTCTCGGTTCTTTGGCCTGCGCGCGCAGAGCCGGCCGGTCGCTTCCGTGCTGGTGGCGGTACGCCGGCTCTCGATCCTCGGCATCCTGCTGCTCGCCTATCTCATGCATCGCCTGGTCAACCAGGCCTACCCGCTGACCGTGATCGGTCTTCTGTCTTTCGTCGCGGTCGCGCAATTCGGGCCGGCCTTCGTTGGAGGACTGTTCTGGCCACGCGCCAACAAGGCCGGCGCGTCGATCGGGATCGCGGTCGGATTTTGCATCTGGGCCTATACGCTGCTGCTTCCCTCGGCTGCGCCGCTTTGGCCCGCGGTCGAGGAGATCATTCGCCAAGGACCGTGGCAGATCGCTACGCTGAGGCCCAATGCGCTGTTTGGTCTTGAAGGGCTTGATCCGATCTCGCATGCCACGCTCTGGAGCCTCGGGGCCAACCTCGTCTGCTTCCTGCTGTTCTCTGCGCTCGGACGGCAATCCACCGTCGAGCGCAACCAGGCGGCGGCGTTTGCCGACGGCGTGGTCCGCGAGTCCATTCCAAAACTGTCCTCCCGCGTAGTGGTCCGCCTCGATGATCTCCGTGCACTTGCGCTGCGCTTCGTCGGTGCCGAGCGCGGCGCGTCCGCCTTCGACGGCTATTTCGCGGCGCGCGGATCGGGCCGTGGACCACGCCTCGATCCGTCGGGCCTCGTCGATCTCGATTCGATCCGCTTCACCGAGAACCTGCTTGCCGGCGCAATCGGCGCGGCCTCCGCGCGCGTGGTGATCGCGGCCTCGCTGGAGGGGCACTCGCTGTCGCGCCGCGCAGCGATGGCGATGCTGGATGAGGCTTCGGAGGCCTTGCGCTTCAACCGCAGCCTGTTGCAGAGCACGCTGGAAAGCGTGCCGCAGGGAATCTGCGCGTTCGATGCCGACTTCAACATCACGGCCTGGAACGGCCGCTTCATCGAGCTCTTGGACCTGCCGCCGGATCTCGTGCGCGTCGGCCTGCCGCTGGCGGACCTGATCGGCTTCAACGTCGACCGCGGCGAATATGCCGCCTCCGAATTCGCCGCGCTGCTGGTCAATCGCGACGTCTCGGCGCAGACATGGCCCTATCTCTACGAGCGCACGCGGCCCGACGGCACGGTGCTCGAGATCGTCTACGATCGCATCGCCGAGGGCGGCTATGTCTCGACCTATACCGACGTCACCGAGCGACACCGCGCAGCGGAAGCCCTGCGCCGCGCCAACGAGGATCTCGAGCTGCGTGTCCGCGAACGGACCGAGGCGCTCGAACAGGCCAAGGCGGAGGCCGAGCAGGCCAATCTCGGCAAGACGCGCTTCCTCGCGGCCGCGAGCCACGATCTGCTGCAACCGCTGAATGCGGCCCGGCTGTTCCTGTCAGCGCTCGACGATAGTCTGCAATCCGGCACAGGCGACAAGGAACGCGTCCTTGCCGGCAGTGCGATCACCGCATTGCGCTCGACCGAGCACGTGCTCGATACGCTGCTCGATATCTCCTCCTATGATTCCCGTGCCGTTCGCGCCGAGCCGACGGAGTTCCCGATCGCCGATCTTCTCGTGCAGCTCAATGTGGAGTTCTCGGCCCTAGCGCGCGAACGCGGCCTCGCTCTGCGCGTCGTCGATTGCAAGCTTGCCGTGCGCAGCGATCCGCATCTGCTGCGCCGGATCCTGCAGAACCTGCTGTCGAACGCGCTGCGCTATACGCCGAAAGGGCGCATTCTCCTCGGCTGCCGGCGGTGCGGCGCTGATCTGCGCATCGAGGTGTGGGATACCGGTGTCGGCATCGCTTCGGAGGACCAGAAGCGCATCTTTGAGGAGTTCCAGCGGCTCGCGCCTGGATCGGAGAAAGGCTTGGGCCTTGGTCTTGCAATCGTCGACCGCGTCTCGCGCCTTCTTGGCCATGCGGTCGAGGTCCGCTCGCGTCCGGGACATGGCTCCTGCTTCGCCGTCACCGTGCCGCTTGCGCGCGGGCCGGGGATGCCGCTTCAGCGCGAGCCTGCGGACGTTGCGCCGCCGATGACGGTGCGATCGCTGACGATCCTGTGTCTCGATAACGATGCGACCATTCTCGACGGTCTTGCAGCGCTGCTGACCGGCTGGGGTCATCGCGTGGTCGTCGCGGCCGACGCCGCAAGAGCGATGGGCGCCGCGATGAATTGCAGGCCGGATGTCGTGCTGCTCGACTACCATCTCGATGAATCCCGCAGCGGCTTGGACTTTCTCGACGATCTCAGGCAGAAGGCGGATCTCGATTTCCGCGCGCTGGTCGTCACCGGGGATCGCAGCGAGGCGGTGCGCAAGGAGGCGAGGGCGCGTGGCTGCGAGCTCCTCCTCAAGCCGGTGAAGCCCGCCGCGCTCCGGCGCTTCCTCGGAGGTGAGGTGCTGAGCCGGCAGTTCGCGACCAGACAGGGATCTTCCTCGGCATGACCACGCGCATCCTTATCGGCGACGATCATCCGCTGGTGCAGGCCGCGCTGCGCAGCGCGCTGTCGACCGTTCTGCCTGATCTCGACATCATCGCGAGCCAGTCGCTCGACGAAGCGCTCGGCGTGCTGTCGGCCCAGTCGGAGGAGATCGACCTGATTCTCTGGGATTTGACGATGCCGGGCATTCAGGGATTTGCTGCGTTGTTCATCCTGTCGGCGCAGTTCCCGACGGTGCCGGTCGCGATCATCTCGGCGCGGCAGGACGCCGCCACGATCCGCCGCGCCATCGCCTATGGCGCATCCGGCTACATCCCGAAATCGCTCAGCCTGCCGGAGATGGCCGAGGCGATCACCAGGATCCTCGCCGGTGAGATCTGGATGCCGCCCAATGTCGGAGGAAGAGGCTCGATCCAGAGCGCCGATATCGAGCTCGCTGCACGGATGGCCTCGCTCTCGGCGCAGCAGCTGCGGATTCTGGCGATGATCGTCGAGGGCAAGCTCAACAAGCAGATCGCCGGGGAGCTCGACATCGCCGAGCAGACCGTGAAGGGCCATGTCTCGACCATTTTGCGCAAGCTCGGGGTTGGCTCGCGCACCCAGGCGGCCGTGCTGGCCGAGCGGCTGTCGTTCGGGCAGCCGGGCTAAAACAAAAACGGAGGCTGTGAGGCCTCCGTTTTCATTTTGCTATTCCCGAGTATGACCGCTTACCCCAGCCGTCCTGCCGAGTGAGCGAGCAGGGTGTAGACGAGGCCCGTCTCCGAGGTCAGGTGGCTGCGCAGCTCCTGCGGGCCGCGGCCGTCGCGGGCGACTTCGTCGAGGAGGCGTTCGAACTCCGCGATGTAGCGGTCGACCGTGCCCTTGAAGTTGCGGTCGGCGCGATACTTGCGGGCGACCTCGTCAAAAGCCTTCTGGCCGGCGGGCGTGTAGAGGCGCTTGGTGAAGGCCTTGTTCTCACCGCGCTGGTAGCGGTCCCACATCTCGGCGGCGAGATTGCGGTCCATCAGCCGGCTGATGTCGAGTGACAGCGACTCCAGCGGATTGCCGCCATTCTGCGGGGCTTGCGGCGGCTGTTGCGGACGGCCGCGCGGCGCCTCACGGCCCGTCGGAGCTGCCGGGCCGGTATCGGCGCGGTTCAACAGATCCGACAGCCAGCCGTCGCGGCCCTGGTCGTTGCCGGCCGGTGCGACCGGAGGGGCTTCGGTGCGGCGCGAGGCGGGCACGCCGAGGTCCGGCGGCGGCAGGGTCGACGCGCTGCCGGTGTCGCGGATGCGCGTTTCGGTGCCGCGGCTGACGGCGGTCGCCAGCATCGGTTCTTCCTGACGCGCAACCGAGGCGCGGCCCGCGGTCGTGACGTCGAGGCCACGGCCGTGCTGGGCGACGATGCGGTTGAGCTCGGCGAGCGCCTCGATCTGGTCGACGATCACCTTGCGCATCTGCGCGGTGCTCTCGGCGGCCTCCTGCGGCATCTCGAGCACGCCGCGGCGCAGCTCGTTGCGCGTAGCCTCGAGCTCGTTGTGCATCTCGAACGCCATCTGCTTCATGCTGGCGACGAGGTTGCCGAACTTCTCGGCCGACTGCTTGAACATCGTGTCCGCCTCGTCGGTGGTCTGGCGGTAGATGTCGTGCATGGCGTCGATGGTCTGGCGGTGCTCCTCTTCGGAAGCCACGCGCACTGCCTCGAACTGGCGGGTAATCGCGGCAGATCCCGCACCGGCGGTTTCCGCCACGACGCGCGCGATGTCGCGGGCGCGCTCTTCGGCCGCGGCAAGCGATTCATCGAGCAGGCCGGTGAAGCGCGACAGCCGCTGGTCGAGGTCGGCGGTACGCAGGTCGATCGTGGTGACCAGCGATTCCAGCGCCTGCTTGCGCTCGGCGAGCGAGGCGGTGGTGTTCTTGTTGCTGTGCTCGACGACGGCAGCGGCATCGACCAGCGCCTTGCCGTGCGCGTCGAACTGGGTCGAGAGCTCGCCGAGGTCGACCAGCGCCTTCGTGGTCTTGGTATTGAAGACGCTGAGCTGCTCTTCGAGGTTCTGCGTCGCCGCGCCATTGCGTGCGGTGACGTCGTTCATCGCCGAGACGAAGTCGGCGACGCGGGTCACCAGCGCACGCTCGAGCGAGTTGAGGTTGTCGTGGGCACCGGTCAGCACCTCCTGAAGGAGGATGTTGCCTTCGCGCAGGCGCTCGAACAGGGCGACGGTGTCGGTGCGCAGGATCTTGCTGGTTTCCTGCATCTCGGTGACCGCCGCGATCGAAACCTGGCGCGACTGGTCGATCGCCGCGCGCGAGGTCTGCTCGAGGTCCCTGAGCGACTTGTTGACCGCTCCGGTCGCGACTTCGCTCGCCGCGTTGATGGTGCGCGCAACCTCGTTGCCGTTGCCCGACATCGACTGCGAGAACGCCTGGCCGCGCGTCTCGATCGACTTCAGCGCGTCGGAGGTGACGCGGTCGATGTCGAGCGTGAGCTGGCTGGTCTTCGAGCCGATCGCGTCCACCAGCGTGCCGCGCTTGGCGTCGATCAAGTTCGCCAGCCGGTCGGCCTGCTGCTGCACATAGGTCACGATCTCGTCGGTCTTGGCCGTCATGGCTTGGCCGAACGAGCCGCTGGCGGCGAGCACCGAGCGCTCGACGTCGGCGGAGCTCGACTTGACCCGTGAGCTCGCCTCGTTCGAGGCTGATATCAGCGCGTTCTGCGCATTGAGCGCGCTGGTCTGGATGTCGTTGGTGGCGTTCGAGGTCGCCGTGCCAAGCGCCCGCTCGATGTCGGTCGAGATCGCGCGAATCTGGCTTGCCGCATCCGCCGACGTCGCGGTCAGCGACGACTGCGCCTCGCGTGCGCTGTTGAGGATCGCCGCCGCGGTGTCGGCGCCGACCGCGGTGAGCGTCCGCTCGATGTCGGACGAGAGCGACTTGATCTGGCTCGCCGCATCCGAGGAGGCGGTGACGAGCGTTCCTTGCGCGTCGCGGACGCCGGCCGTGAGCGCCTCGATGGTGGCGCCGCCGGCCATGGCCAGCGAACGCTGCATCTCGGCCGCGAGCGATTTGACCTGGCCGGTCTGCTCGGCCGAGACCGCGAGCAGGGTGCTCTGCGCGTCACGGGCGCTGGTCGTGATCGTCTCCGCGGTGGACTGGCCAGCCTGCGACAGCGAGCGCTGAACTTCGGCCGCGAGCGACTTCACCTGGCTCGCCGCATCCGAGGACGCGGTGACGAGGGTGTTTTGCGCCTCGCGCGCGCCGGCCGTGATCGACTCGGCCGTCGAGGTGCCGGCCATCGAGAGCGAGCGCTGCACGTCGGAGGACAGCGCCTTGATCTGGTTCGACGTCTCGGTCGAGGCCGCGATCAGCGTGCTCTGCGCGTCGCGTGCGCCGGCGGTGATGGCTTCAGCCGTCGAGTTGCCCGCCAGCGACAGCGAGCGCTGCACGTCGGCCGTGAGCGTCTTGACGTGGTTGGCGGCATCCGAGGAGGCGGTGATGAGGGACGTCTGCACCTCGCGCGCGCCGGCCAGGATCGAAGCTGCGGTGGCCGAGCCCGCCGCCGACAGGGTGCGTTCGACGTCGGCCGACAGGGACCTGATCTGGTTGGCGGCTTCGCCCGATGCGGACACCAGGGTCGACTGCGCCTCGCGGGCGCTGGTCAGGATCGAGTTCGCAGCGCCCGTGCCGACGGCGGTCAGCGCGCGCTCGACCTCGGACGAGGTCATCTTCAGCTGTGCATTGACGTCGGACGACACCGTCATCAGCGACTGCTGCGCCGTCCGGGCACCGGTCTGGATGGTCTCGCTGGTGTTGACCACGAGGTTGGTCAGCGAACGCTCGGCGTCCTCGACATGCGAACGGATGGTGGTGGAGATCATCTCCGCGCGCGACATCAGGTCGTCGCTGGCCTGGCGTCCGCTGCTCTCGATGCGGCCGGCCACGGCCTCGACCCGCGAGCCGAGCAGGTCCTCGAACTGGGCAACGCGCACGTCGATATCGTTGGCGACCGAGCCGACCTTGGTCTCGATGGACTGGTGGATTTCCTGGAAGCGCGCAGCGACCGTGCTGGCGAGAAGCGAGCTGCGGCCGTCGATCGTCTCGGTCACGCCGCTGATGCGGCGGTCGACGGCTTCGATCGCCTGGGCCGTACCGTCGGACAGGGTCGAGGTCAGCAGCGTGAGCCGCGAGTCGACCGACTGCACCGCCTGCGCCGCCGTATTGGTCAGCGAGAGCGTGAGTTCGGTGAAGCGCGTATCCATCGACTGCAGCGCTTCCGCCGCGCCGCCCGTGAGGGACGTAGTCAGGTGCGTCAAGCGGGCGTCGATCGACTGGATCGCCTGTGTCGCGCCATCGGTCAGCGACGCCGTGAGGTGGGTGAGGCGCGAGTCGATCGACTGGATCGCTTGCGATGCACCATCGGTCAAGGACGTCGAGAGTACGCCGAGGCGGTTGTCGATCGTCTCGGTGACCGACTTCGCGCGGGTGTCGAACGACTGTTCCAGCGCGACGACCCGGCCGCCGAGCTGATCGTCGAGGGTCTTGATGTGGCCTTCGATCACACCGTCGAAGTTGGCGAGCCTGCTGTTGAGCGAACCATCGAGATTTGTGACGCGTTCGCCGAGCGTGGTTTCGAACTGCACCAGGCGCTGGTCGAGCGCCGCGGTGATCTCGCCGCCGTTCGAGGTGAGGCGGGTGTCGAAATTGTCGACATAGGTCTTCAGCGTCTCGGCGATATCCGTCGTGCGCTGTCCCATGCGCTCGACGATCTCGCCGCCGAAGGTCTTCACCGTGCGGTCGAATTCGGAGATGTGGCGGGTGATCAGCGCGCCCAGCGTGCCGGAGTCGCGAGCGAACCTCTCCACGAGATCGGCGCCCTGGTTCTTCACCAGCTCGTCGAATGCGCTCATCTGCAAGGAGAGAGAATCGTGCGCAGTCTCGGTCTGGCTGACGACCTTGGCGACCAGGGTGTTGACGGTGGCATCGAGCGCCTCGCTCGCCTTGTCGCCGCTCGTCATGATGTGGCCGGCGAGCCTGTGGCCGGCGTCGTCGATCTTGGCCGAGAGGTCGTTGGAGCGCAGCTCGAGCTCGAGCAGGAGCGAGTCGGAGGAGTTCTTCAGGGAGTCGTGGACCTGCTCGGTGCGCTCGGAGATGCCGTCGACGATCGCGGACGAGCGCTGCTCGAACTCGCCGGTGATGCGATCGATGCGCTCGTTCAGCATCTCGTGGACGCGGTCGGCGAGGTCGACGAACTCGTCGTGGACGTGACCGGTCTTGAAGTTGAGGCTGGTGGTCAGCCGCTCGCTGGCGTCGAGCACCGCGCGCGTGGTCTCGTTGCTGGCCTCCTCGAGGCGGTCGAGCAGGTCGCCGCCGCGCTCGCCGAGTGCGAGAATCATGTTGTCGCCGGCATTGCTCAACGCCTGCGTGATGTGCGCGCCGCGCTCTTCCAGTGCGCCGGTGATGGACTTGGCGACCTCGTCGACGCGCGAGGCGATCGCGTCCGAGATCAGCGCGATGTCGTGGCGCAGGTCGATCTGCACGCCGGAAATGGCGCTGCGGACCTGCTCGGCCTGGCCGACCAGGTTGTCGCGCTGATGCGCGATGTCCTGGAGCAGGGCGCGGATGCGGACTTCGTTGTCGCTATAGGCGCGCTCGAGGGCGGCGACTTCGTTCGCGACCAGCGTCTCGAGCTCACCTGCGCGCGCGATCGCGCGCTCGATGCCGTCGCCCATCGCCGCGACCTCGCGGCGGATGGCCTGGCCGACGGTGACCATGGAATCCGAAGCCGACCCCTCCGGCTCGGAGAAGCGGATCGCAACCTGCGCCATGGCCTGCGCGATCATGCGCATTTCCTGGCCGCGCCAAACGAGGCTCGCGAGGAAGTAGAAGAGCATGATGGGCGCGAAGAACATCGCGACGAGGCCGGCGATGACCAGCACGCCACCGCTCTGGCCCATGGCGGCATGGATCGAGGGCAGGAAGCCGACGGTCAGCGCGGCGCAGGCCGCAAGCCAGATGCCGGCGAAGACAGTTGCGAAGGTGTAGACGCTGCGGGCAGGGCGGCCCTTCTGAAGTGCCTGGAGGAGCTGACCGATGGTCTCGCGGTCGTCATTGGCGGCGCGGCGCGGCGTGCGCGGCTCCTCGATCGGGTCGAACACCGGTCGCTCGGTCGCGGCAGGGCGCGCCTCGAAGGTCGGCTCGTCGAAGGAGGGCGGCGTCGGTGGCGGCAGGGGAGGCGCGTTGTCCGTGCGCACCGCGGAGGCGCGACTGGTGTCCGCGGCAGTGTCGCTGATGTTCAGGGCTTCCTGGATTGCAGAAAGCGCGACTTCCGTGGGGTCTTTGACCTTCTTGGGAGTATTCGCCATGTTCAGTCTGAGCCCTCGCTACTAGTACACGTCACCCCGCGCAGCCTGCGTGTTGCGCAAGCCCACAGACCGGTTCATGCCGCTTACGCGGATTCATTGCCGTCCCCCACCCGAGACGGCTTGTCCGCCAATTTCCGCAACATCCTATTGGCAGAGCGCTGCGAATGAAATGGCCGCGATTAAGACAATCTTAATCATCGTTAACAGGATCGGGCCGTAAGGCCTTAGCAATAAATGGAATTTTCCACGGAACTCTAGAGATTGCGGCAACTTTTCGGCAACATGCGGGCGGAATTGGGTAAAACCGGACTAACGTTCCGTTAACCATTTCCATGGTTGGGTGAGGGCCGAAAAGCTTCGCCGCCGGACTGGCGCGTTGCCAGCGATGCCGGGGCCTGCGCCATGACGCCTGATCTGCAACGGATGGACTGGATGCCCTCGCCGCCGCTTGCTCCGCTCGACCATCCCCTCGATCTCGACCATCTCGCGCGCATGACCCTCGGGGATGCAGAGCTCGAATCCGAGGTGCTCGCGATGTTCGCGGAGCAGTCGAACCGGCTGATCGCGGCGATGGCGGCACTCCCCGCAGATGCATCCGCTCTGGCGCACAAGCTGAAGGGCTCGGCACGCGGGATCGGCGCCTTTGTGGTGGCGGATGCTGCCGCTGAGCTCGAATGCGCGATCCGGACCGGCAACAACCCGACCCGCGCCTTCGCCGTGCTGAAGGAGGCCGTGGCCGACGCCCGCGAAGCGATCGAGACGATGCTGCGCCGGGCCTGAGGCCGGCCCTCAATTCCGCAAACTGCCCTTGGGCGACCGCACTAGTGTCCAGTTCTGACGTGGTCAGAACCGGGCTCAAGTCTCTTGTTCTGACGCGTTTTCTTCACGCGAACCGGTCTCCACTTCGCTCGAAAACGCTATGGCGCGGCGCCAAGCGACCCGTTATAGGACAGCCCGGACCCTCCCTCATTCCAAAGACTCCGGCAGCACGAGCACACATGGCCAAAATCCACTATGTCGACCACAAGGGCGAAACCCGCACGGTAGAAGTCGAGAACGGCGCGACCGTGATGGAAGGCGCCATCCGCAATGCCATTCCGGGCATCGAGGCCGAGTGCGGCGGCGCCTGCGCCTGCGCGACTTGCCACGTCTATGTGGACGAAGCCTGGCGCGAGAAGGTCGGCAGCCCGACGCCGATGGAAGAGGACATGCTCGACTTCGGCTTCGACGTGCGCCCGAACTCGCGCCTGTCCTGCCAGATCAAGGTGTCCGACGAGCTCGACGGGCTCGTGGTGTCGACGCCGGAACGGCAAGCCTGACTTCTAAATCTCGAGCTTCGGTGGCGCGACCTCGATGCCGCGCTTGTGCCAGGGCTTGAGCTTCTCGATGACCTCGGCGGTGAGCGGCGTCGGCCGCCGCGAGGCCTCTTCGATGAGGACGCCGACCGACATCGCGGAGGCAATGCATCTGCCTTCGGAGAACACGACCTGCTCGAAGGTCACTGACGTCCGTCCCAGTTTCACGACGCCGAGCCCCAGCTCGATCGTCCCCGGCCAGTGCAGCTCGGCGCGGAAATGGATGTCGAGTCGGACCATGATCCAGGCAAGCCCCGGCGGCGTCAGCCCGATCTTCGGGTCCTTCGTCAGCGTGACGCGGCCGGTCTCGAAATAGGTGGCATAAACCGCGTTGTTGACGTGCTGGTTGGGATCGAGATCGCCGAAGCGCACATTGTCGCTGAGGCGATAGGGGAAATCCGCAAGGCACGGCGCTGAATCCAGGCGGCTTGGTGCGTTCACTGTTGATCTCCCTCATCTCCTCCGCCGTTACAGCCCAGTTATCCTGACCCGGCAAGTAGCCCTGCCAGCAGGCGGCCAATGCTTTTATGCCTTCCCTGGGCCGTCCTCGTTGGCTAGACAGGAACTGCCCTTTTCCGTTGCCTGCCGGGCGCCGTCCAACCGACAACGACCGATAAAGAGACGACATGAGCGACGCGATCAAAACCGATGTGCTGATTATTGGCGCTGGCCCCTGCGGTCTGTTCGCCGCCTTCGAGCTTGGCCTTCTCGACATGAAGGCGCATTTCGTCGACATCCTCGACAAGGTCGGCGGCCAGTGCGCCGAGCTCTACCCGGAGAAGCCGATCTACGACATACCCGGCATTCCGCACGTCTCGGGGCAGGGCCTCACGGACGCGTTGATGGAGCAGATCAAGCCGTTCCATCCGACCTTCCATCTCGGTGAGATGGTGGAGACGTTAGAGAAGATCGGCGATCCCGCGTTTCGCGTTACCACCGATGCCGGCAAGGTGTTCGAATGCAAGGTGGTGGTGATCGCCGCCGGCGGCGGCTCGTTCCAACCCAAGCGTCCGCCGGTGCCGGGGATCGAGGCCTATGAAGGAACCTCGGTGCATTACTCCGTGCGCAAGATGGAGCAGTTTCGCGACAAGGAAATACTGATCGTCGGCGGCGGCGATTCCGCGCTCGACTGGACGCTCAATCTGCATCCGCTGGCCAAACGCATCACGCTGCTCCACCGTCGCGACGAATTCCGCGCCGCCCCCCACAGCGTCGAGCAGATGCGCGCGCTGGTGGCCGCAGGCAAGATGGATTTGAAGCTCGGTCAGGTCACCGCGCTGTCCGGCGCTGACGGCAAGCTCGCCGGCGCGACGATCAAGGGCAATGACAACAGCGTCGCCGAGATCGTCTGCGACACCATGCTGCCGTTCTTCGGGCTCACAATGAAGCTTGGCCCGGTCGCGAACTGGGGCATTGCGCTCGAGAACAATCTGGTGCCGGTCGAGACCAGCGCGTTCGAGACCAACGTGCCCGGCATCTTCGCGATCGGCGACATCAACACCTATCCGGGCAAGATCAAGCTGATCCTGTGCGGTTTCCACGAGGGCGCGTTGATGGCGCAGAAAGCCCATCGTTACGTCTATCCGGAGAAGCGGCTGGTGTTCCAGTACACGACGTCTTCGTCCAGCTTGCAAAAGAAGCTCGGAGTCAACTGATCCGGGCCGGAACGGGGAGGGCACATGCCATGTTCTGGTGCTGGAACCCTTCGCGAAATAGCCTTAGTCTGCGGCCATTCCAGTCGTGGGTAAGCCAGGTGATCATTATGCGGAATATCTTTTCCAGCTTCCGACTGCTCTCGCTCGTCGCGCTCGGCCTCGCGCTATCGACTGCGATGTCACAGCCCGTCGCAGCGCAGGCCCAGCAGCCGACGGCTGCGGGCCTCTGGCAGAAGATCGAGGACGGCAAGCAGGTCGGTTGGTTTCTGTTCATCGACCACAACGGCGTCTTCGAAGGCGTGATCGCAAAGACCTTCCCGCGTCCGACCGATGACCCCAACGAGGCCTGCACCAAATGCACGGATGATCGCAAGAACGCGCCGGTGCTCGGCCTGTCGTTCGTGCGCGACATGAAGCGCGACGGCCTGAAGTACGAAGGCGGTAACGTACTCAATCCGCGCGACGGCAACATCTGGAAGGCGAACATGAAGGTCAGCCCGGATGGTCAGACGCTCACCCTGCGCGGCTACCTCGGCATCTCGTTGCTCGGCAAGGACGAGAGCTGGACGCGCCTGCCGGACACCTACCTCGCGCAGGTCGATCCTGCCATCTTGGCAAAATATCTCCCCGCGCAAGCCGTCGCCGCAAAGCCGCCCGCGCCCGTCGCGAAGAAGGGCGGCGCGATGATGGCGCCGGTGAAGCAGTAGGGGCGCCGACGCGACGCTGGTTTCCGGCCTTTCTCCGCGCATCGCTGTCATCCCCGCCACCGGGTCTCGCCTTCGGCGAGCCCGATGACAGGCTCCGGCGGGGAATCCAGTACGCCGCGGCTTCTCAGTATCCTCGCACTGTCTCTGGAATACTGGATCGCCCGCTTTCGCGGACGATGACAGTTGGAGTCGTGGATAGCACGCGCCCAATCCTGTCGTTGCGAGCGCAGGGAAGCGATCCAGGAATCTATCGGCGGATAAGTCTCTGGATTGCTTCGCGCTCGCAATCACGCAGATCGTGATTTCGGGTTCGCCGCTTCGCGTGCCCCGGAATGACGGTGCGCTGCTTAACGCTGCTCGTTCGTCGCGGTCGCGCTCGCGACCACCTTGACGCGCGGCGACAGCACTGCGATCTGCGCAGGGGAGGCGGGCATGCCTGCGACGGCCAGCACCGGCGTCGCCGCCTGCTCCTGCACGTCGGCAGCGCCGAGCACCTGCACCTGCACAGCCGAAATCGGCAATGACTTCACTTCGTAAGAGGGAAGCTCGCCAGCAAATGCGTTTGCACCGCTTGCAATCATCATGCCGGCGACGGCAATCGTCGAAAGAATCCGCATGTCTAAATCTCCTTGGAAGATTGCAATCGCTGAGTTGGTCGCGACGATGTCGGAATAGGTTCGCAAATCTGCGAAGCATGAGCGGCGATATTTGGTTGCGAGATATCAGCGCGACGAAGCGATCCGGAAATGCCTCGCGCTTGTGTTTCAGGACTATTTCGCGGATCCGGCGCATGCGACTAAGCGTCGCTCGGCGAAGGCCATTACGCGCCCGGAGTGGCCTCTCATCGTGTGGTACCCCGCTCGTGTCTCGCGCGTTGTCTGCAGCCAACTCGGGAGAGCAACATGGCTGTCGAGGCCGAACTGAAGTTCCGCGTGCCCGTGCGCCATTACAAGGTGTTGGCGAACGGGCGCTTGGCTGGCGGCAGAATCGGACCGAGATCCGAGAACGATCTGGTGTCGACCTACTTCGATACCAGAAAATGCAAGCTGAAACGGCATGGCCTCACGCTCCGCGTGCGCGATGACGGTGACAAGCACGTCCAGACGGTCAAGTCGGCCAACGGTGCGCAGTTCGGCCGCGGTGAATGGGAGGCGGAGATCAAGAACGGTGCGCCGAACCTCGGCAAGGCGCAGGGTACTCCGCTCGAGTCGTTTGCATCCGAGAAGTTGCGTCGCAAGCTGAAACCCGTTTTCGAGACATCGGTGCACCGCATCACGCTGCCACTTCGTACCAGAAGAAGTGAGATCGAGCTCGCCATCGATCGCGGACATATCGTCGCCGGGCAACACTCCAGCCCGGTTGAGGAGCTTGAACTGGAACTCAAGAGCGGCCGGCTCGTCGATTTGTTTCGCGTCGCACGGTCGATCGAACGGAAATCGCAAGCCGAGCTCGATCTGCGATCAAAGTCGGACCGGGGTTATGCTCTTGCGCGCGGCGAGGAGCATCCGGTGCTGTTCGCCGAGACGATCGCGTTGACGTCCGAGCTGACGGCGGGCGAGGCCTTCCGGATCATCGCTCGCGCGACCGCGCGCCATTTTTCAGGCAACGCCGATGCGGTACGCAATGGCGATCCGGAAGGAATTCACCAGATGCGGGTAGGATTGCGCCGCCTGCGTGCGGCGATCTCGTTGTTCTCGAATATCCTGTCCGGAACCGGCACGAACAGGATCAAGCGGGAACTGAAGTGGCTTACCAACGAACTCGCACCCGCGCGTGAACTCGACGTCTTCGTGACCGAGAATATCGAGCCCGCTACGCGGGACGTGTTGCTGCGCAGGGGCGGCAAGGCCATCAAGAAGGAGTTCTGTGCCAGGCGCGAGCGCGCGTTCGCGCGCGCGAAAGAGGCCGTCAACGCGCAGCGCTACCGGTCTCTGCTGGTCGACACGCTGCAATGGATCGAGGCTGACCAAACGATTGCGTCAGAAGATGCTAAGGCGCCGATCTGCGAATTCGCCGCCAGGCTGCTGCATCGCCGCATCAAGAAGCTGCGTAAGCAGGGGCGGCATCTCGACGAGATGTCCGCCCGGGAACGGCACAAGCTGCGCATCAGGGCCAAGAAGATCAGATATGCGCTCGAGTTCTTTGAAAGTCTGTTTCCGTCCAGACACGAGCGGAAGGAGATTTCCGGGCTGTCCCGGCATCTGAAGAAGATCCAGAACGCGCTTGGCGCGCTCAGCGACTTTGTCGCGCATCGCGACATGGCTGTTGACGCTGCGCTCAAGACGCCGGCCCGGAATGGGCGAGCTAGGGCCTTTGCGTCCGGCGTGGTGCTGGGTCGGGAGGATCAGGCCGTGAAGCCGCTGGTGAAGGTTGCAGAAAAGGAGGTGCGACGGCTCGAGGCATTTTAGGTCTTCGCATGCGGCGCGGCGCCTTGGTGCGGCTTGGCTGGACCACGCCGAAGCGGCTGCTTGCGCCCGACTTGTTGTCGGGCGTGGACAGGCGACGGTCGCGAGCCGGTTACGCGCCGAGTTTGGACTCGCGTACCGTCGCGTCCGGCCTCCCGCGCAAGTCCGGATTGAGCGCGAGCCCGAGGCCGGGACGGCGCGGCGCCGACACCATGCCGTCGCGGACGGCGGGAAGCTCCGTCACGAGATCGCGATACCAGGTGGACAGGGTCGCGCGTACGACCTCCTGGAAGATCGCGGTCGGCGCATGGAGGGCGAGATGCAGACCGGCCATCAGCGCAACCGGGCCGGTGCAATCGTGCGGCGCGACCGGCTTGTTGTAGGCCTCTGCAAGTGCTGCGATCTTGCGCGCCTCGCTCAAGCCCCCGCACCAGGCGATGTCGAGCATCACCACGTCGAGCGCATCCGCGGCAAGCAGGTTGCGGAAGCTTGCAGCACCCGCAAGCGTCTCGCTGCCGCATATCGGCGTCTTCACCCGGCGCCTCAGATCGGCGAGCCCCTGCGAGTCGTCCATCTTGCAGAGGGGATCCTCAACCCAGAACACGCCATAATCTTCGAGACCGCGGCAGATGCGCTCCGCCGCCTGCATGCCCCACAGGCTGTGCAGCTCGCACATGATGTCGATGCGGTCGCTGACGGCAGCGCGGATTTTCCGAAACGGCTCGAGGCCGGTCTTGAGGTCGCTCAGCGTGATCGAATGGCCACCATTCGCGGCAAAGGGATCGAACGGCCAGATCTTCATGGCGCCGTAGCCTTCACTCACGAGGCTCTCGGCAAGCGCGCCGGCGTCGCGCATGAAGGCGATCTGGTCGTCATAGGGGCCAAGCGCAGTATCCTCAGTGCCGATCTCTCGGCGCTTGGCGCTCTTGGTGTTGTAGGCATAGCCGGCGCAGGTGTTGTATGCACGGATCTCGAGCCGGCTCGCGCCGCCGAGCGCTTCGTGCACGGGAATGCCGTGGCGCTGACCCTTGATGTCCCACAGCGCGATGTCGATGGCGCTCGCCGCGCGAACCTCTGCGCTGACGCTGTGAAAGCCGAGATAGGGCGTCAGCAACTGGCGGGAGATCGCCTCGATCCGCCGGGAGTCCTGGCCGAGCACCAGGGGCGCCGCAAGCTCATGCACGGCGCCCTCGACTGCCTGCGCGCCGCGAAAGCTCTCACCGAGGCCGGTTAGCCCTTCATCGGTCTCGACCTCGACCCAGATCAGGTTCGGCCGCTCGTCGATGCGGATGGTGCGCAAGGTGGTGATACGGGACATTGAGAGTCCTCTTGATCGTTGCTGTCCTGTCGCCGGCGTGACGTGGCGGTGTCACGTCACGGGCGCAGGATTGAACAGCGTGAGATCGTTGTGGATGCCCCAGCGATCCGACCAAGGCTTGGTGCGGCCGCTGGCGACATCGAGGATCAGGCGGAACAGGTCCCAGCCGGTTTCCTCGATGGTCTTCTCGCCGGTCGCGATGCGGCCTGCGTCGAAGTCGATCAGGTCCTTCCAGCGCCGTGCAAGCTCGCTGCGCGTTGCAACCTTGATCACGGGGGCTGCGGCGAGGCCGTAGGGCGTGCCGCGGCCGGTGGTGAATACTTGCAGCGTCATCCCGGAGGCGAGCTGAAGCGTGCCGCAGATGAAGTCGGAGGCCGGCGTCGCCGCGAACAGCATGCCCTTCTGCGTCGCCTTCTCACCGGGCGACAGCACGCCGGTGATGGCGGACGAGCCGGACTTGACGATCGAACCGAGCGACTTCTCGACGATGTTGGCAAGGCCGCCCTTCTTGTTGCCGGGCGTGGTGTTGGCGCTGCGGTCGGCGCCGCCGCGGGCGAGGTAAGAGTCGTACCAGGCCATCTCGCGCACAAGCGCGCGGCCGACGTCCTCGTTGATGGCGCGGCGGGTGAGCAGCTGGATGGCGTCGCGCACCTCGGTGACTTCCGAGAACATCACTGTGGCGCCAGCGCGGACCAGCAGATCCGCGGCGTAGCCGACGGCTGGATTTGCAGTGACGCCGGAGAAGGCGTCGCTGCCGCCGCATTGCAGGCCGATGACGAGATCGGAGGCCGGGCAGGTCTCGCGCTTGCGCGCGTTGAGGATCTTCAGGCGCGCCTCGGCCTGCGTCATGATCGCATCGACGATCGCACCGAAGCCGTCGAAGGCCTCGTCCTGCATGCGAACGATGGCATCATTCACGCCTTCGGGCACGAGCCGCTCGGGCGCGAGCTTCTCGCAGCCGAGGCCGACGACGAGGATCTCGCCGCCGAAGTTGGGGTTGAGCGCGAGGTTTTGCAGCGTGCGGATCGGCACGACGGCGTCGGGCGCGGTGATCGCGACGCCACAACCATAGGCGTGGGTAAGGGGAACAACGTCGTCGACGTTCGGATATTTCGGCAACAGCTCGGTGCGGATGCGCTTCACCGCATATTCCATCGTGCCCTTGACGCATTGCACGGAAGAGGAGATGCCGAGGATGTTTTTGGTGCCGACCGAGCCGTCCGGATTGCGATAGCCTTCGAAGGTAAAGCCTTCGAGCGGCGGCAGCGGAGCGGGGACGGCGGTGGCGATTTCGAGCTTGTCGAGCGCGGGCGCCTCCGGCATGCGGATGCGCGCTTCGTCGACCCATTCGCCGGCCAGGATCGGCGAGAGCGCATAGCCGATCACCTCGCCATAGCGGATGATCGGCGCATCTTGCGCGATATCGACCAGTGCCGTCTTGTGTCCTTGCGGCACGAAGGCGCGCAGCGTCAGCCCGCAGGCAAAGCGGGAGCCGGCGGGAAGCCCGAAATCATTGACCACGATCGCGACATTGTCGCGCTCGTTGAGCTTGATGTAGAGGGGCTGCTCTTTCGCTGCGACTGACTGGTCCATGCGGGCTCCAGCATTTGTAGGGTGGGTTAGCGAAGCGTAACCCACCACTTCTCTCGGCTCGGGATAGTAAAGAGGTGGGTTACGCTGACGCTAACCCACCCTACAATGATCGGCCTATCAGCCAGGGAACGTGTAGCCGGTCTTCACCGTGGTGTAGAACTCGCGGGCGTACGAACCCTGCTCGCGGGCTCCGTAGCTCGAGCCCTTCCGGCCGCCGAAGGGCACGTGATAGTCGACGCCGGCGGTCGGCAGGTTGACCATCACCATGCCGGACTCGCTGTTGCGCTTGTAATGCGTGGCGTACTTCAGGCTGGTGGTGCAGATGCCGGAGGCGAGGCCGAACTCGGTGTCGTTGGAGATCGCCAGTGCCTCCTCGTAGTTCTTGGCGCGGATGACTGCGGCGACCGGTCCGAAGATTTCCTCACGCGCGATGCGCATGTTGTTGTTGGCCTCCGTGAACAGCGCCGGCTGGAGGTAGTGGCCCGGGGTCTCGCGCTTGAGCAACTCGCCACCCCAGGCGAGCTTGGCGCCTTCGTCCTGGCCGATCTTGATGTAGCGCAGGTCCTGGTCGAGCTGGCTTTGATCGACCACGGGGCCGATATGCACTCCGGCCTTGAGCGCGTCGTCCACCGACAGGCCCTTCAGGCGCTCGGCCATCGCCGCGACGAAGCGGTCGTGGATGCCTTCGGTGACGATCAGGCGCGAGGACGCCGTGCAGCGCTGGCCGGTCGAGAAATAGGCGCCGTTGACGGCGACCTCGACGGCGGTCTTGAGGTCCGCATCATCGAGCACGACCAGCGGATTCTTGCCGCCCATCTCGAGCTGGAACTTCTTCATGGGGTTCGAGAGCACGCAGGCCTGCGCGATCTTGCGCCCGGTCTGCACCGAGCCTGTGAACGAGATCGCGGCGACGTCGGGATGATCGAGCAGGGTCTGGCCGACCACGGAGCCGGAGCCGACGACGAGGTTGAACACGCCGGCCGGAATGCCGGAGCGGGTGATGATCTCGGACAATGCATGGCCCGAGCCCGGCACGAGCTCAGCCGGCTTGAACACCACGGTGTTGCCGTAGCAGAGAGCGGGCGCGATCTTCCAGGCCGGGATCGCGATCGGGAAGTTCCAGGGCGTGATCATGCCGATGACGCCGACCGGCTCGCGAGTGATCTCGACCTCGAGGCCGGGACGCACGGAGGCGCCCTTCTCGCCGATCAGGCGAAGCGCTTCGCCGGCGAAAAACGCGAAGATCTGGCCGGCGCGGGCGACCTCGCCAATGCCCTCGGGCAGGGTCTTGCCTTCCTCGCGGGCGAGCAGGCGGCCGAGCTCTTCCTTGCGGGCGAGGATTTCGGTCGAGATCTTGGTCAGCGCGTCAAAGCGCTCCTGCGGCGTCGAGCGCGCCCAGGCCGGGAACGCGGCCTTGGCAGCCGCGATCGCCTTTTCGGTCTGCGCCTTGTCGGCCTTGGCATATTCGCCGACGACGTCGTTGGTGTTGGAGGGGTTGATGTTCCTGGTGATGCCGGAGCCGTCGACCCATTCACCACCAATGAAATTCTTCAGGATCGCAGTCATCTTTTTCCTCCAGGGAAGTTTTTAGCGCACGAGGCAAGGACGCTTGTCGTCGAAGGTCCAGCCGGGGATCAGGTACTGCATGGCAATAGCGTCATCCCGGGCACCAAGTCCATGCTGCTTGTAAAGGCCATGCGCGGCTTCGATGGCTGCCCGGTCGATTTCGATGCCCAGGCCCGGTTTGTCGGGTATCGCGATCTTGCCGCCCTTGATCTGGAGCGGCTCCTTGGTGAGCGCCTGGCCGTCCTGCCAGATCCAGTGGGTGTCGATCGCGGTGACTTTGCCGGGGGCCGCGGCGCCGACATGGGTGAACATGGCGAGCGAGATGTCAAAATGGTTGTTGGAGTGCGAGCCCCAGGTCAGGCCGTTGTCGCGGCAGGTCTGGGCGACGCGCACCGAGCCTTGCATGGTCCAGAAGTGGGGGTCGGCGAGGGGAATGTCGACCGCGCCGAGTCTCAATGCGTGAGACAGCTGGCGCCAGTCGGTGGCGATCATGTTGGTCGCGGTCGGCAGCCCGGTGGCGCGGCGGAACTCGGCCATGATCTCGCGGCCGGAGAAGCCGGCTTCGGCGCCGCAGGGGTCCTCGGCATAGGCGAGGATGCCGTGCATGTCCTTGCAGAGGCTGACAGCCTCATCGAGCGACCAGGCGCCGTTCGGATCGAGCGTGACGCGCGCATTGGGAAAACGCTTGGCGATCGCAGTGACGGCCTCGATCTCCTGCTCGCCGCGCAAGACGCCGCCCTTCAGCTTGAAATCGGCAAAGCCATAGTGATCGTGGGTCGCTTCCGCGAGGCGAACGACGGTCTCCGGCGTCATCGCTTCCTGATGGCGCAGGTTGAACCATTCCGGTTTGCCGGTCTCGCCCTCGACATAAGCGAGACTCGTCTTGCGGCGGTCGCCGACGAAGAAGAGATAGCCGAGCGTCTCGACGCTCTTGCGCTGCTGGCCGTCACCGAGCAGGGCTGCGACGGGCAAGCCGAGGTGCTGGCCGAGCAGATCGAGCAGCGCGGATTCCACCGCGGTCACAGCGTGGATCATCACACGCAGGTCAAATGTCTGCTTGCCGCGGCCGCCGGCATCGCGGTCGGCAAAGGCGGTGCGGATGTCGGCGAGGATGTTGTTCAGCGCGCCAACGGTCTTGCCGATCACCAGGTCGCGGGCGTCTTCAAGCGTCTTGCGGATCTTCTCGCCGCCCGGCACCTCGCCGACGCCGGTGTGACCGGAGTTGTCGGTGAGGATGACGATGTTGCGGGTAAAGAACGGCGCGTGCGCGCCGCTCAAGTTGAGGAGCATGCCGTCGCGGCCGGCGACCGGGATCACCTGCATCGACGTGACGATTGGTGCGCCGGCGACTGACGCGCTGGCGACTGGCGCGCCGGAAACTTCGACCATCGGCAGCTCCTCCCTTTTTTCGTTTCGTTATTCTGCCGCCTGTCGTGCCGATTGCGCGGCGGGCAGCTTTTGCACGAGCGCAGTGAGTTCCGCGATCTCCTGCTCAGTGAGGTCGGTGAGCGGCGGGCGGACAGGACCGGAGTCGCGGCCGATCACCTTCATGCCCGCCTTGATGATCGAGACTGCATAGCCTTTCTTGCGGTTGCGGATCGTGATCAGCGGCAGGATGAAGTTCTTCAGGCCCGCGTGAATGGCCTCGTGATCGCGCTTGCGCACGGCGGCGTAGAACTTGGTTGCGAACTCCGGCACGAAGTTGAACACGGCCGACGAGTAGGTCGTCACGCCCATGTCGAGATAGGGCAGGGCAAAGGTCTCGGCCGTGGGCAGGCCGCCGATATAGGTCAGGCGATCGCCGAGCTTGGTGTAGACGCGGGTCATCAGCTCGATGTCGCCGATGCCGTCCTTGTAGCCGACGAGGTTCGGGCAGCGCTCGGCGAGGCGCGCGAGCGTGTCGGGCTGGAGGATGGCGTTGTCGCGGTTGTAGACGATGACGCCGATCTTCACGGCGGCGCAGACCGCCTCGACGTGGGCGGCGAGGCCCTCCTGCTCGGAATGGGTGAGATAGGGCGGCAGCAGGAGCAGGCCGTCGGCGCCGGCCTTTTCAGCGCCGATCGCGATCTCGCGCGCGGTCGCAGTGCCATAGCCGGTGCCAGCCAGCACGGGCACGCGGCCCTTGGTCTCGTCGACGGCGACCTTGACCACTTGCGGAACCTCGGTCGGCGTCAGCGAGAAGAATTCGCCGGTGCCGCCGGCAGCGAACAGGCCGGCGACGTCATAGCCGCACAGCCAGTCCATGTTGGCTCGGTAGGTTGCCTCGTCGAAGGAGTAGTCAGCCTTGAACGGCGTGACGGGGAAGGACAGGAGGCCGGAGCCGATCTTCTGGGCCATCTCCTGCGGGGTCATCTTGCTCACGGGCGCTGCTCCCTCTGGGTTTTGAATGCGGCGCGCGGGCCTGCGCACCGGATGTTCTGGGGGGACGCGCGATGTGGCGTCCGATGTCCTGGAGGATGCGCGACAAGCGCGCGTCCATGGGCCAATACTTAAGAGACCGTTCGATGCGCGTCCAAGCCAAAGCCTATATCGAATGATGCGTATTCAGCATCAATCTTCCATGGTCTCCGCAGCGGCCAATTCGCCCGCGATTTTCACCAGCGCGGACAGCAGCGGGTTCTCGTCCTCGCGCCGCCAGACCATGAAGAGCTCGACCGGAACGCGCGTGCGCAGTTTGAGCGGCCGCAGGCGGACGTCGGAGATCTTCAGGCTCGCGGCCGCCGCCGGCACGATGGCAAGCCCGAGCCCGCCGCGCACCATGGCGAGGATCGAGTGGATCTGGCTCAAATGCTGGACATAACGCGGCAGCACGTCGGCGCGGGTGAAGAGCGCGACCAGAAGGTCGTGGAAGTAACGGCTCTCATAGGGCGAATACATTACGAAGGGCTGGTCGTCGAAATCCTTGATGGTGACGGACTCGGCGTTCGCCAGCGGGTGCTTTTTCGGGATCGCGGCGAGCAGGGGCTCGGCAACGACGCGGCGGCTGGCAAGCTCCGGCCGCGCGATCGGCGGCCGCAACAGGCCGGCATCGATCTGGCCCGAAGCGAGCGCCTCGAACTGGTCGCCAGAGACCATCTCCTTCAGCGAGAAATCGACCTCGGGCAGTTTTGCGCGGCAGGCGGCGACGAGTTCGGGCAGGAAGCCGTAAGCGGCCGCGGCCGTGAAACCGATCTTGAGCGAGCCGGTCTTGCCGAGCGCGATGCGGCGTGCGACCTGCGAGGCGCTCTCTGCGAGCTTCAGGATGCGGCGGGCTTCGGGCAGGAAGCTGCGCCCGGCCGGCGTCAGCCGCACCGAGCGGCTGGTGCGCTCCAGCAGCGGCGCATCGATGATGTGCTCCAGAACCTGGATCTGCCGGGACAGCGGAGGCTGGGTCATGTTGAGCCGCGCGGCGGCGCGGCCGAAATGCAATTCCTCCGCCACGGTCACGAAGCAGCGGAGCTGGTTGAGGTCGAACATCGATACTTGCCTTGGATGGATAAGGCGTTTCCTTGGCACTTCTAGCATCGATGACCTCCGAAACAAAGACGGCGGCCATGAAGCCGCCGCAAGTTGCCTGGTCCGCTCCGATTTTGCCGGAGCGCTCAGGAGGAACGCTTGAGCACCACCCGCTGGATCTGGCCGACGACGACGAGGTAGGCGATCGCGGCGACCAGCGCGTTGACGCCGACGAAGACGAGGGCGCCGTTGAACGAGCCGGTCGCGGCCACGATGTAGCCGATCACGATCGGGGTGGTGATCGAGGAGAGGTTGCCGAAGGTGTTGAAAAGGCCGCCGGAGACGCCGCCGGCTTCCTTGGGCGAGGTGTCGGAGACGACCGCCCAGCCGAGCGCGCCGATGCCCTTGCCGAAGAAGGCGAGCGCCATGAAGCCGACCACTAGCGCCTGCCCGTCGACATAGTTGCAGCCGATGATCGCCATCGACAGCAGCATGCCGCCGACGATCGGGATCTTGCGGGCCATGGTCAGCGAGCCCGTCTTGCGCAGGATCGCGTCCGAGATGATGCCGCCGAGCACGCCGCCGACGAAGCCGCACAAGGCCGGAAGGGTCGCGACGAAGCCCGCCTGCAGGATCGACAGGCCGCGCTCCTTGACGAGGTACACGGGGAACCAGGTCAGGAAGAAATAGGTCAGCGTGTTGATGCAGTACTGGCCGAGATACACGCCGAGCATCATGCGGTTGGAGAGAAGCTGGCGGATGTGGTCCCATTTCGGGCCTGAGTCCGGCGCGCGCTCATCCTTCAGGTCGTCCTTGGGCGCGTCGAGATCGACCAGCGCGCCGCCTTCCTTGATGTAGTCGAACTCGGCCTCGTTGATCGAGGGGTGTTCCTTTGGACCGTAGATGGTCTTGATCCAAACGAGGCCCATGATGACGCCGAGCGCGCCCATCACGAAGAACACGTAGCGCCAGCCGTAATCATGGGCGATCCAGCCCATCAGCGGCGCGAAGATCACGGTCGCAAAGTACTGCCCGGAATTGAAGAAGGCCGACGCGGTGCCGCGCTCATTGCCCGGGAACCAGGCCGCGACGATGCGGGCGTTGGCGGGGAAGGAGGGCGCCTCCGCAATGCCGACCAGGAAGCGCAGCGCGAACAGCATGGTGACCGCGGTGCCGGCGCCGAGGAAGCCGACCCAGCCTTGCATCAGCGTGAACAGCGACCAGACGATGATGCTGAAGGCATAGACGATGCGCGAGCCGTAGCGGTCGAGCAGCCAGCCGCCCGGCACCTGGGCGATCACATAGGACCATCCGAAGGCCGAGAAGATGTAGCCCATGGCGATGGGATCGAGATGCAGTTCCTTGGCAAGCGCGGGGCCGGCGATCGATAGCGTGGCACGGTCGGCATAATTGACCGTGGTGACTAGGAACAGCATGGTCACGATAAACAGCCTGACGCGAGACCTCTTCACGTCCGCTGCGGACACCACTGCGCTCATGCGCGCGCCTCCTCAGAATAAATGTTTCCTCAGGGAGGACTCCTAGAGGGGCGCGCAGGAAAGTGTCCAAGTTGAAGGGAGTATCGATTGATACCGTTTTTGGATTGATGGAACGGCAGGGGGAAGAACGTCACTTTCGCGGGCCGCTGTCATTCCCCCCGGAAGCGGGGAATCCAGTGCGCCGCGGCCTCTAGAATACTGGATCGTCCGCTTCCGCGGACGATGACACCGAGAGTGTGCTTGCAGCGCGGTCTACTGGCGCAGGCCCGGCAGCAGCGGTGCCAGCAGGCCGCGGGTGAAGCCGGGCGGCACGGCGTCGAGGCCGAGCACCGTGCTTGCGGCAGGCAGGGCCGCGTCCGCCATCGCGGCGTGGCCTTCGGCAGACGGGTGTACGGCGCCGCCATAGACGGCGGAGAGCACGCCCCAGGCGGCGTCGTGAATGTCGTTCGGCTGGCTCGCGGCGGGCAATCCTTGCGGATAGGTCATCGCCGCGAAATAGCTGTCATTGGCGTCGCGGATCCAGCGGGCACGCGGCAGATAGGCGCGATATTCGGAGGCGCCGCGGCCGCAGAGCATCGGTTGGCTCGCGGCGGTGACGATGTCGGGGTTAAAACTCTGGCCGTTCTCCGCAAAGCAGGTGCGGTCGAATTCGGGATCGGTGCCGGCATGCGCGCAGAAACCGTGGTCGGCGAACACTCCCTGATGCGTATCGACGAAGGTCATGCGGTCGGATTCGGGATCGCGGCACAGCGCGCCTTGCGTGCAGGTCGCGAGCCCCTTGAGCTGCGGCAGGAATTCGGTGTCGACATAGGTCGAGACCCGGGCAAGCCGCTGCGGATCGGCGTTGAAGGCCGGATGGATGTCGAAGCCGGCGCGGCCGCCGCGACAGGGTACGCCGCCGTCTGCGAGCGCCGGATTGGCGTAGGAGACATAGACGACGTGCGAGAGGTCGCCGTCGACCAGCGGCTTCAGGGCCTCGCGCAACCTGACGAAATTCCTGGGCAGCTCGCGCGCGAGCGCATCGCGTGAGTCGTCGACGCTAGCCATCACGCCGGAGCGGGTGAACAGCGCGCGTTCGGTTGCGGTGTCCACGATCACGTCAGCGACGAGCCCGGAGAAATAGACGTCGTTGGCGCCGATCGAAAGCAGCACGAGGTCGAGCTTGCGGTCCGGCTGGCGTTTTTTGGCCGCAGCGACCGCCTCGCGCAGCTCGGCCACTTGCGCATTGACGCTGGTCTGGCAGGTGCCGCTTTTGCCGGGCGGGCATTCGCGCGCACGCTGCGAGCCGAGCAGCCCGTCACTGATGCTCGCGCCGGTGCAGGCGAGCGGCAGATAGGTCACGGCGATGTGTGGATAGCGGACCGCAAGCGCGAGCGCGGTGCGGCTCTGGTAGCTGTAGAGCGAGCGATGGCAGGCGGCGTTGAACCAGAGTGCGTTGTAGCGCTGCCAGTTGGCGAGCGTGTCCGGCGCCTCGCAGGCTCGCCCGCCCTTGAAACCGGCGCGGCTCGGCCGGTAGTACTGTCCGCCGGAGGTGCCGAGATAGGAGCGGAAGCAGAAACCGTCGTCGGACAGCGCGATGGGGCGGTCCGGATTGCCTTCGCCGGAGGCGATGCTGTCTCCTAAACCCGCAATGAAGATGTCGCGGACCTGGATCTCGGTCTGGATGCGCTGGGTCGGGTCGGAGCCCGAGGAGACGTCGACGGTCGCCACCGTCTGCCTGCCATAGCGAACGCGCAGGTTCACCGGTTCGGCGCAGTCGAAGGTCGAGGCCTGCGGCCCGTCGCCGTCGTCGAACGACCAGGCGCAGGTGGCCCCGACCGGCACGGCGCCGGTCAGGCGCACGGTCACCGGGTGGTCGATCGGGGTGATGTAGTTCTCTTTGACGTTGTCGCGGGTGCAGGGCTGGTTGACCCGGCCCTGGAGGTCGATGCAGAGGCGGTTGACCATGTTGCGGGCCCAGCCGCGGCCCTCGCTTTGCATCTCCAGCGACTGCTCGGTCGCGAGAATGCTGCGGTTGCGAGCGTTCTCGACATGGAGCAGGAAGTCGCGCTCCTCGCGGAACAGCCGGAAGCGGTTGCGCACCTCCCAGGTGATCTGCAAGCTGCCGTCCTGTGCGGCAGCGCGTTCAGGCGGCAGAGCGCCGAATATCCCGACAAGCAGGGCGCCGGCGAGGAAGGTGCGGAGATTGGCTCGGATCATGGCCCGCGCTTTCAACGTCAAAGTTGAGGCGGAAATAAGAGAGGCTTTCTCGACCTACCTTCGACGTTTGTCTGACCAGTTTAGCTCTTGCCGTCCGGGGGTGCCGCCGCCCACCGTCTCAGCGCTTGCTGGCCTGCCGCAGCGACCGTTCGCGCTCCATCTGCGTCACCTGCTTGGGCAGGTTGGCCTGCGCGCAGGCTTCCGCCAGCCTGCGGCGTTCCTGCCAGGGCTCCACGACGTTCATCCAAAGCTCGCGCGCTCCCATGATGGAAATGGCGAGGCCGAACGGGATCATGAAATAGAGGATGCGGAAGACCAGGAGGGTCGCCAGGAGCTGCTCGCGGCCGAACTCGGGGAGCGCCAGCAGCATGGCGGCGTCGAACACGCCGATGCTCCCGGGGGCGTGGCTGGCAAAGCCGAGCAGCGTCGCCAGGATGAACACCACAGCCAGCGACATGAAATCGATCGGCGGGGTGGACGGCACCAGGAGGTACATCGCCATCGCGCAGAAGCCGAGATCGACCACGCCGATCAGGATCTGTACCAGCGTCAGCGGCGCCGACGGCAGCACGACCTTCCAGCCCTTCTGACCGAGCTCCCGGCGCTTCTCTCCCATTGATAGCCAAACGAGATAGGCGGCGATCGAGGCAAGGCCGCCAAGGGCGATCAGGCGGTTGATCGCTGAGGGGAGCTGGTCCATCGCAGAGGCGGCATCGGGGTGGATCGCCATGCCGATCGAGAGCACGAAGATGTTACCGAGCCAGAAGGTGAGGCCAGAGAGGAAGCAGATTTTTGCGACGTCAATCGCGTTGAGCCCGTAGTCCGAATAGATCCGGAAGCGGATCGCCCCGCCGGTGAACACGGTCGCGCCGATGTTGTGGCCGATCGAATAGGAGGTGAAGCTGGACAGCGCTGCGATGCGGTAGGGGACGTGTTTCTTGCCAATCGTTCGCAGTGCAAAGAAGTCGTAGAAGGTCAGCGTACAGAAGGCGAAAAAGACGCAGAGCGCCGCAAGGCCGATATTGCCGCGGGGAATCTCGGTTAACGCGGTCAGAATGACGCCGGTGTCGATGCCCTTGAGGGTGCGCACCAGCGTGGTGATCGCGAAGGCGATGATCATGACGCTCGCGGCAATGCCGAGCCGTCGCCAGCCGATCCATCTCTTGAAGCCGCGTTTCAGCGCGGGCAGCACGTCCTGCATTCATCCTCCCGGCGGGGCACACTTAACCATACAGCCTACCCAATTGAGCTGCGAGCCAATTGAGCTGCGAGCCAATCGAGTGCGATCGCAGCCTGAAGGTTGGCACTGATCGCAAGGCATATCCTAGTTCCTTAAGGCAAAAACAGCGGTTTGTGCAGCCCTTGACAACGGAAGGTTCTGCGCTGGGACAGCCCTTTTTGTCATACGTCCTACACATTGCGGCGCGTTAAGGATTGCGAGTCGCGGCATTGCCGTATCATTGCCCGTATTTTGCCAAACCGCAGCGCGGTTCGCCTTGTTCCAGCGCAAGGTGTCCGATCTCTTCGGAACGTCCCTCATGCGTGCCGGTTAGCGGTGCATCAGCAACCGAACACCGCGCATAAAGCGGCCTGCACATGCAGGCCGGCGCCGCTCTGTTCCCGAATGTGCAAGGATTGGAACGATGGGACTGTTCACCAAGGACATCAAGACCATGAACGACCTGTTCGTGCATCAATTGCAGGACATCTATTACGCCGAGCAGCAGCTCACCAAGGCGTTGCCGAAAATGGCAAATAAGGCGACCGATCCGCAGTTGAAGCAGGGCTTTTTGACGCACCTCGAGGAAACCAAGCAGCACGTGAAACGGCTGGAGGAGGTGTTCAAGATGCACGGCGTCGAGGTGAAGGCGGTCGATTGCCCGGCGATCGACGGCATCATCGAGGAGGCCGATGACACTGCCGGCGAAGTCGCCGACAAGGCGGTGCTCGATGCGGCCCTCATCAACGCCGCGCAGGCCGCCGAGCACTACGAGATCGTCCGCTACGGCAGTCTGATCGCCTGGGCCAAGCAGCTCGGCCGCAACGATTGCGCGACGGTACTCGCCAAGACGCTCGAGGAGGAGAAGGCGACCGACAAGAAGCTGACCTCGATCGCCGAGACCAAGGTGAACCTGCGCGCTGCGAGCTGAGTGGGGCTTCCTGAGACGCGCGGCGCGATAGTCGTGCGCGCTTTTCTAAGATGTCATCCGCCGCGAAAGCGGGGGATCCAGTACGCCGCGGCCTCTACGTATTCGTCACCGTCTCTGGAATACTGGATCGCCCGCCTTCGCGGGCGATGACACCGGAGAGGTGGCGAGTTCGTTCCTCAAGCGAATAGTTCAGCATCCATAATTCGACTTTTATCGAATCATGCTTGGGGTTGGGCCATGTAGTCTTCGCATGGGGCTGCAATCGGGATGGCAACATGCGCACCAATATCGCCACCAATATCGACTATGGGTCCTCGGGAAGCGCGCCGCGCTCGCGCCTTGCCACCTCGCTGACGCTCGCCGCGATGAGTCTCGGCTATGGCGTGGTGCAGCTCGACGTCACCATCGTCAACACCGCGCTTCATGCGATGGGCACCGCGCTTGGCGGCGGGGTCGCCGAACTGCAATGGGTGGTGAGCGCCTACACCATCGCCTTTGCCGCCTTCATCCTGACCGCTGGCGCGCTCGGTGATCGCATCGGCGCCAAGCGCGTCTTCATGGCGGGTTTCGCCCTCTTCACCGCGGCCTCGCTCGCCTGCGCGCTGTCGCCGAACGCCGTCGTCTTGATCGGCGCGCGTTTGATCCAGGGATTGGCGGCGGCGATCCTGGTGCCGAATTCGCTGGCGCTGCTCAACCACGCTTATCCGGACGAGAAGCAGCGCGGCCGCGCTGTCGCAGTCTGGGCCGCAGGCGCCAGCCTCACCTTGACCGCGGGGCCGTTCGTCGGCGGCGGCCTGATCACGCTGGTTGGCTGGCGGGCGATTTTCCTGGTCAACCTGCCGATAGGCCTTGTCGGCCTCTGGCTGACCTGGCGCTATACCGATGAGACCCCGCGCTCGCTCGCGCGCGAGGTCGATCTGCCCGGCCAGTGCGCGGCGATCGGTGCATTGGGCGCGCTTGCCGGCGCAATCATCGAAGGCGGCGCGATCGGCTGGGCGCATCCTGCCGTGATCGCAGCCTTCGTCGCGGCCACTGTCCTCGCCACGCTGTTCGTCTGGCGGGAGCAGCGCGCGGCGCAGCCGATGCTACCGCTGTCGCTGTTTGGCCACCGCATGTTCGCGCTGACCTCGCTCGTAGGCCTGCTCGTGAACGTTGCGATCTACGGCCTGATCTTCGTGCTCAGCCTCTACTTCCAGGAGGTCAACGGGCTGTCGGCCTGGTGGACCGGGCTTGCCTTCGTCCCGATGATGGGCGCGGTGCTGCCGGTGAACTTGCTGGCGCCGCGCATTTCCGAGCGCATTGGAGCTTGCAGGACCATGATCGTGGGTGCGTGCGTCTCGGCGCTGGGCTGCCTCGGCATGCTCGGCATGGTTCCTGACACGAGCTACTGGGCGATCGCCGTGCAGATGATCGCGATCAGCGGCGGTCTCGGCCTTTTGGTGCCGCCCCTGACCTCGACGCTGCTCGGCAGCGTCGAGAGGGCCCGCTCAGGCATCGCGGCCGGCGTGCTCAATGCGACCCGGCAGACCGGCAGCGTGCTCGGCGTTGCGCTGTTCGGTTCGCTGGTTGCGGGGAACTTCATGACCGGCCTGCACGTGTCGCTGATCATCGCGGCAGCGGTCCTGCTGCTTGCCGCGACGGCGATCTGGCGTAGCGCGCCAGCCGATGGTTAACCCTGAGTATGCTGCCCTGCGCTCACAGCTTTCGTTCACCATGAGCCGAACCTGCATGTAGCCGGTTACCGACTGTCCACCTCTCGTCCCTTTAGTGCAGGTACCGAAAATGGACCTGCATATGTACCAAGTTCTCTATTGCCTGACGGATGAGCATGACTGGGGTTTGGTCGCGCTGGGCGGCGCGGTCTGCCTGCTCGCCAGCGCGGCGGCGATCAGCCTGTTCCATCGGGCGCGCGCCACACAGGGGTCTGCGCGTTTGGTCTGGCTTGCGCTCGATGCCGTCGTCAGCGGTTGCGGCATCTGGGCGACGCATTTCATCGCGATGCTGGCTTACGGTCCAGGCGCCGGTGCGGCCTACAACATTCCGGTGACGGTCCTGTCGCTGGTCTTCGCGATCTCCGTGACCTTCGTGGGCCTGAGCATCGCGGTATCATCGACGCGCAGGCCCTGGATTCTCCTCGGCGGTGCCATCGTCGGCGGCGGCGTCGCGGCCATGCACTATACCGGCATGGCGGCGCTGGAGATGCCCGCGCGCATCGGCTGGGTGAGCGGCACGGTGACGGCTTCGATCCTGTTCGGAATCGTGTTCGGCGCGGCTGCCATCTATGTCGCAGCGCGGCGCGATGACCTTTCGCATGCCGTGACTGCTACCGGCATGCTCACGCTCGCCATCGTCTCGCATCATTTCACGGCGATGGGGGCCGTCGAGCTGACGCCGGATCCGACGCTCGCGATCAGCGGGCTGTCGATCGCGCCGGCGACGCTCTCCCTGCTCACCGCGAGCGCCGCAGCCGCCATCATCGCCATCGCGCTCGTGGCCGCAATCCTCGACCGCCGCGCCAAGGGCCAATTGGGGCGCCAGCAGGTCGTGCTCGACACCGCGCTCGAGAACATGTCGCAGGGGCTGTGCATGTTCGACCGCGACGGCAAGATTCTCCTGTTCAACGAGCGCTACGCCGCGATGTTGCGCCGGACCGACATGCAGCTCTCCGGCCGCCTGCTGCTCGAGGTGCTGCGCGAAGAGCAGGCGCGGGGACACTGGCAGGGCGATCCGGACCAGTTCTTCGCGCAGCTCGTCGCCGACGCTCGCGACAGCCGCACCACGACCACGATCGTCAGCAGGTTCAACCGCTCGATCCGTGTCGTCAACCAGCCGATGCAAGGGGGCGGCTGGGTCGCGACCTTCGAGGACATCACCGAATGGCTGGCGGCTCAGGAGAAGATCTCTCACATGGCGCGTCACGACGCGCTGACGAATCTGCCGAACCGCGTGCTGTTCCACGAGCAGCTCGAGCAGGGCCTGCGCCTCGCCAGGCCCGGCGACCAGCTCGCGGTGTTGTGCCTCGATCTCGATCACTTCAAGGACATCAATGATTCGCTCGGGCATCCGATCGGCGACGCGCTGCTTAAAGAGGTCGGCCGCAGATTAGCTGCCTGTGTCGGAGAGAGAGACACCGTGGCGCGGCTCGGCGGTGACGAGTTCGCCGTGGTCCAGCTCGGTAAGGAGGAGGCGGCGGCCACCGCGCTCGCCGGACGTCTGGTCGAGGTGATTTCCGCGCCCTATGAGATCGCCGACCATCAGATCATCATCGGCGTCTCGATCGGCATCTCGCTGTCGCCGCAGGATGGCAGCAATCCGGACGCGCTGTTGAAGAACGCGGACCTCGCGCTGTACCGCGCCAAGGCCGACGGCCGCGGCACCTATCGGTTCTTCGAGACCGGCATGGATGCCCGCGCGCAGGCGCGGCGGTTGCTCGAAATGGACCTGCGGGCGGCGCTGGGCAGGAGCGAGTTCGAGGTCCACTACCAGCCGATTCGCGACGTTGCCAGGGACCGCGTCGTCGCCTTCGAGGCGCTGAGCCGATGGAATCACCCGCAGCGCGGCCTGATTTCGCCGGCCGCCTTCATTCCGCTTGCGGAAGAGACCGGCCTGATCGTGCAGCTCGGCGAGCAGGTGCTGCGCAACGCCTGCGCCGATGCGGCCACCTGGCCCGAGGAGATCGGCGTCGCCGTCAACCTCTCGCCGGTGCAGTTCAAGAACCCGAACCTGGTCGCCTCGGTGACCGAGGCGCTGGTCGCCTCGGGGCTCGCTGCCGAGCGCCTCGAACTCGAGATCACTGAATCCGTGCTGCTCCAGAACAGCGAGGCGACGCTCGCGATCCTGCACGAGCTGCGCGCGCAGGGCGTGCGGATATCGCTCGACGATTTCGGCACCGGCTATTCCTCGCTCAGCTACTTGCGCAGCTTCCCCTTCGACAAGATCAAGATCGACCGCTCCTTCGTATCCGAGCTCTCGACGCGCGAAGATTCCATGGCAATCGTCCGTGCCGTCACCGGCCTCGGACGCAGCCTCGGGATCGCGACCACGGCGGAGGGGGTCGAGAACGATGCGCAGCTCGAGCTCTTGCGGCGCGAGGGCTGCACCCAGGCGCAAGGCTATCTGTTCAGCGCGCCGCGGCCAGCGTCCGAGGTTGCGATGATGCTGGCAAAGCCCCGCCTGCGCGCCTCTGCCTGAACGTCAGGCCTTGCGAAGTGCGAAATGCGCGCCGCAGAATGCCATCACTGCGCCGAGGCACAGTGCGGCGAGGCCTGCCAGCACGCCGGAGATGGTCGGGATCGGGCTTGGTGCGGCGGCCGCCTGTCCGGCGCCGGCGAGCAAGAGCACGCCGACTGCGATCAGGAATTGCCGCATCCTTCGCGGGATCTGGCCCGAGACGGCGCTCTGCATCAGCGTCGCGGTAAAGTAGCCTCCCGAAAAGCCGACGGTGGCGATCAGCCACCACGCGATCGCCGCACCGGCCGGCATGAACTCACGCGTGTCCGAGCGCCAAAGCCCGCCGAGGTCGAGCCCGTAGCGCGCGCCCAGCATGTGCACCGCGAGCGCTAGCAGCACGCCCGAGATCAGCGCAGCGCCGAGAATCAGGTGACGGGGAAAAAAGATCGTCTCAGCCATGCTTGGTTTGTAGAATGGGTGAGGGCGGTCGTGCAAGCCGATCAGGCAGCGTGCGGAGTTGATAGGGTCGATCGAGATGTCCGAGCTGCAGGAGGCCGCTGCGCAAGCCACGAGCGAGCAGATCACGAGCTACGCCTATAAGGCGTCGCTGATCGGCTCGGCGCACCGCTTCGAGCTGACGGATGAGGGTCTGTCGTGGCGCATCGCCGGCCGTTCCGGCCTGTGGCGCTATGGCGAGATCTCGGCGATCCGGCTGTCTTACCGGCCCGTCTCGATGCAGCAGCACCGGTTTCGCGCCGATATCCGCCATGCGGATGGCGGCCGCATCGCGATCCTGTCGACGACCTGGCAGACCGCGGCACTGATGACGGCGCAGGATCATGGCTTTCGCGATTTCATCGTCGCGCTGCATGAGCACATGGCGAAGGCGGGCAGTCTAGCGAGGCTGACCGCGGGCCTTGGGTGCGCCGCCTACACGGTGGCGCTCGCGCTGCTCGCGCTGCTGGCGGTGGCGATGGCCGGGCTTCTGATCCGCGCGATCACGACCGGCGAATGGACGGGCGCGCTGTTCATCATCGGCTTCGCCGCCCTGTTTACCTGGCAGATCGGCGGCTTCATCCGCCGCAACCAGCCGCGCAGCTACAGCTTTGACCGGTTGCCAGAGGCGCTGCTGCCATAGGGATGGCTGCAACCGGCGGTCATCAAACGTGACTTCGCAGGAGCGCGCCCATGTCGCATCCTTGTCGTCATGGACCGCAGCACCCGCATGCCGACGGTGGATGAGATTGCCGCAATCAATGCCACGCACCTGATCGAGACTCCGCTTCGACCGGCTGACCTGCTGTTCCTGTTCGGTACGCGCGAGGACGTGGCGCTGCGCGCCGATACCGCGGCAAGGCTCTGGCGGGACGGCTATTTCCGCTGGTCGATTGTCAGCGGCGGGGTGACGCCGGGCTCGGAGCAATCCGAGTGCAAGCTCATCAAGGCAGCGATGGTCGAAGCCGGCATTCCGGCGGGCCGCATCCTCGAAGAGCACCGGGCGATGAATACGGGGGAGAACGTCGTCTTCTCGCTGCCGGTCATCGATGCGGCGCTCGGGCTGCAAAACATTCGCAGCGTGATCTGCCTCGGCAATACCTGGACGGCGCGTCGATACCCCATGACGCTGCACCGGCACTGGCCGGACGTGACGAAGATGCTTCTGACGGTCGACAGTTTTGCGACGCCGCGCGGGCTTTGGCACACCGATGCCGAGTTACGCCGCCGCGTGCTGCATGAGTGGGACAAGATCGAGCCGTACAAGGCGAAGGGGTTCATCGCGGAGTGGCCGGTGGCTTGAGGGGCCGGCGCACCTACTCCGTCGAATCGAAATCCTCTTCCTTCGAGCGCAGCATCGCCGAGAGTGTGCGCAGGCCCGCATCGAGCTGTTCGAAAGTCGGTGCGCCGAGCGCAAGGCGGACCGCGTTGGGGGCGTGACCATTGGCGATCGCGAACGTCGTGGACGGCGTCAGCGCGATGTCGCGGCGGCCGGCCGCGGCGACCAGCGTCTGCGAGCGCCAATGCGGCGGCAGCGACAGCCACAGATGATAGGCTTTCGGATCGGCCTGGATGTCGAAGCCGGCGAGCCGCTGCGCCGCCAGGTGCTGGCGCTTGCCCGCATCGATGCGCTTGAGGCGCGACAATTCGGCCGCGGTGCCGTCGGCCATCAGCCGCTGCCCGGCCGCAAAGGCATAGCCGGACGCGGTCCAGCCGCCCGAGCGCACGGAGGCCAGCACGCTTTCGCGCAAGTGGGGCGGGGCGACGATGAAGCCGAGCGCGAGCCCCGGCGCGACCTTCTTCGACAGGCTGTCGAGCACGAGGCAGCGGTCCGGCGCCAGCGCGGCGAGCGGCGCTTCGTCGTTGAGGAAGCCGTAGACGGTGTCCTCGATGATCGGAAGGTCGAGCTTCTCGGCGACGCGCAGCACGTCGTTGCGGCGGCCGAGCGGCATGGTAATGCCGAGCGGGTTCTGCATCGTCGGCTGGAGATAGAGCGCGGCAAGATGCGCCTCGCGATGCGCCTTCTGGATCGCGTCCGGACGCACGCCGTGCTCGTCCATCGCGAGCGGCACCAGCGTGATGCCGAAGCGTGCGGCGATGCCCTTGATGAAGGGATAGGTCAGCGCCTCGACGCCGCAGCGCCCGCCCGCAGGCACGAGCGCGGCGAGCGCGGCGGCAATGCACTGCCGTCCATTCGAGGTGAAGACGAAGTGGTCGGCGCTCGGCGCCCAACCCTTGCGCGCGAGGAATGATGCGGAAATGCTCCGAGCGGCCTGCGTGCCGGTGCTGGTCGCGGGCCGCAGCGCGACCTCCAGCCCCTCGGGGCGCTCGAGACCGGCGAGGCTCTTTGCGATCATCGCCGATTGCTGTGGCAGCAGCGGATAGTTGAACTCGAAGTCGATGCGCGCGCCGCGCGGCTCCGCGGGAGCCGAGACACCGCGCCGCGCCTCGCCGGAAATGAACGTGCCGCGGCCGACCTCGCCGACGACGAGGCCGCGACGCAGCAGCTCCGTATAAACCCGGCTCGCGGTCGAGACTGCAATGCCACGCTCATAGGCGAAATTGCGCTGCGGCGGCAGGCGGTCGCCCGGCTTTAACGTCCCGTTAGTTATGTCTGCGGCAACGGCATCGGCCAGCTTCACGTACTCGAACTTCGACATTATTGCACCGAGAGCAATGTTTCACTTGCACCGAGGATTGTACTGGAGCATTTTGGTTCCATCAAGGTCCGCGATTGAAACCCGGATGCGAGAGCAATCCGAGGGCATTGAAGGTGCAGGCGCTTAAGCGGCGTGTGCGCCAACGGCACCTGCTTCGCCACGTGGACCGATTGCCGGAGAACAAACATGACCACCATCTCGCAAACTGCCGGGCAGTCTCTCAGCCCACCCTCGTCAGGCGGCTTCCTCCGCTCCGTCGTCAACGGCGCCTCGGCGCTGCTCGACTTCCTGGAGCGTCGCGCCGCCGTCAAGACGCTGAGCGAGCTCGATGACCGCGCGTTGCGCGACATCGGGATCACGCGCTCGCAGATCGAGGATGCCGTTTACGGGCAGGTGAAAGCCGAGCTGACGCGCTATCTGTAACCAACTGCGGGGATCAGGCGATTGCGGCGTGTCCCCATGCTCCGCCAAAAGCTCGATCGTCCTCGGAACGATCGGGCTTGCGGCGTGGCCTCGTCGAGGCGCCGTGTTCGCGCCGGTGTCGAAGGCCGAGACGTCGCACGTACGTGGCGACATTGTCGGCGAGTGCTGCGATCCGCGCCGACGCCTGTTTGACGACGAACAGAATCGTCGTGACACGGCTCAGAACGCCGAGCAGGAACAACACCGAGAACACGTCGATATAGGCAAGAAAATCGCCGACCAGCATCAGCTCGGGCGGGATCGGGATCCTGTGATAGTAGGCCAGGACCAGAATGACGACAGGGATGAGGGCGATGACCTGCCGCAGCGTCAGCCTGTCCAGAGCCGCGGCCAATTGCACGACCAGTACCTGCCACAGCGCATCGCCGATCGCGAGAGGGACTTCGTAACTCCATTTGCGCCACCAGTCCCGCATGCAATTGCTCCGAGGTGGTTATCCGAGCAGAAGCTAGTGCCTGACCACCAGCACCGAGCATTTGGCGTAACGCACCACATGCCCGGCGTTTGAGCCCAGGAAATAGGTCCGCATCGCGGGACGGTGCGAGGTCATGACGATGAGGTCGGCCTTCATATGCGCCGCTTCTTCCAGGATCTCGTGATAGATGCCGCCCTGGCGCACCACGCTCGAGATGTGCGGGGCGTCGATGCCGGACTCGCGCGCGACGATTGCGAGCGCCTCCTCCGAGGTCTGGCGCTGCTGCTCGTCGAAATCGGCTGGCACGTATTCAGCCAGCATCACCGGCGTCATCGGCAGCACGTTGAGCAGGCGCACCGTGCCGTTCCAGGTCTGCGACAGCGTCGCAGCCGTCGCGATCGCAGGTTTTGCGAGATCGGTGTCGGAGAGGTCGATGGGCACGAGAATGGACTTGAACATCTGCGCCTCCCTGTCTTTCCACGGCCCAAGATACCATCCTGCGACGGCGTCCTGTCGCCCCTAGACCTGCTTCAACAGCTTGGGGCTGACGAACAGCACCAGCTTGCCATGGCGGTACGCCACGTCACCCCAATCCTTCACGTCAAAGTCGAAGACCGCAAGCCCCGCCGTGGGCAGGTTGTCGTGGAGAGCCTTGCGGCTGGAGTGGTCGCCGCTGCCCATGAGCATCAGTGCAAGCTCGTGCATGCCGGGATTGTGGCCGACCAGCATCAATCGCTTCGGGTTGACGGGGATGGTTGCAGTGCGAATGGTTTCCAGGAGCTGCGCGGGGTTTGCGCCATAGAGTTCCGGGAGGAATTCCACCTCCGGCGCCTCGACGCGGTCCTTCATCGCGTCCCAGGCGATGTCCCAGGTCTGCTTGGCCCGTACGGCCGGTGAGACCAGCACGGTATCGGGGAATGGTGGATGATGGGCGATCCAGTCGCCTATCTGGGCTGCATCCCGATGGCCGCGGTCGTCGAGGCGGCGGTCCTGATCACGGCCGCTCGGTGCGTCAGTCTCGGTCTTGGCGTGACGCAGCAGCATCAAACGGCGCATGGCATTCTCGAATCATCATGGTCGTAATTAATGTACAGGCTCCGGGGGACAAGGTGACAAGCGCCTGACCGGTGCCTTAAGAAAACGACATGAGCGAGACTTACACAAGAGCGTGCCCCCAGGAAGAAGCCGGCTTTCGCGAGCGCGAGCGGCTGTCGTTCGATCTCGACGCCGACATTTGCGTGATCGGCGCCGGACTTGCCGGGCTCACGATCGCGCTGGAGGCGTCTAGGCTCGGCGCCAGCGTTGTGGTGCTGGAGGGCCGGCGTGTCGGCTGGAACGCCTCCGGCAACCAGCTCGGCACCGTGATGCCGGGCTTTGCGCTGCCGCCCGCCGACCTGATCGAGCGCGTCGGTTTCGAGGACGCGCGCGAGCTCTGGGCGCTGTCGAAGGAGGGCGCCGAGTTCGTGCGCGCCAACGCCACCGAACAGACGATGCCGGGGATCGACGTGAGCGACGGGGTGCTCGAGGTCTCCAATGTCGATGCTGGCGACCGGCTGATCAGCCGGCTGCAGATGTTGAACGAGGATTTCGATATCGAGGCTGAAGGCTGGCAGGCCAACCGCGTGCGCGCGGTGCTCAAGACCGATCGCTATTTCCACGGCATCTATTATCCGAGGGCGTTCCAGGTGGACGGCCGGAAATATGTCCACGGGCTCGCGGCCTTGGCCCGGCGGGCGGGCGCGCGCATCTTCGAGGACACGCCGGTCGTCAGTATCGATCATTCCGGCATCCGCAAGCGCATCGTGACGCCGTCGGCGCGGATGCGCGCCACGCACATCGTGCTCGCCGGCAACATCCATCTCGGCACGCCGCTGAAGCGCCTGTCGGACACGCTGCTGCCGGTCTGGCGCTATGCCGGAATCACCGCACCGCTCGGCGAGCGCCTCTCCGAGATCCTCGCCTTCGAGGGATCGGTGATGGATACCGACGGGCTCGATCATTTCCGCGTCGTCGATGGCGACCGCTTGATATGGGAAAGCCCGGAGACGACCTGGGCCGCGAACCCGCAACGCTTCGCCGGCGCCATCAAGCGCCGGATCCGCACGATCTTTCCAGATTTCGGCGAGGTCGAGATCGCCGAGATGTTTGGCGGGGCCACTGGCCAGACCGTGCATGGCATGCCGCAGATCGGGCAGCTCCGCAAAGGCCTGTGGGTGGCGAGCGGCTTTGGCCGCCAGGGCATGAACACCTCGGCCATGGCTGGACAGCTCATCGTTCGCAGCATCCTTCGGGGCGACGAGCGCTGGCGCCTGTTCTCGCCGTTCGAGCTGGTCTGGGCAGGCGGGATCACGGGGCGGGCCGCCGGCCAGGTGATCGGGCTCTGGGGCAGGGCGACCTCAGCCGCCGCCGGCTCGCTCGCCCGTTACCGCGAGCGGGTGCGGGTCAAGGAGAGTGAGCGTGAGGCGAAGCTGGCTGCGGCCAACCGCGCCGCCGGAACCGGGCCGCGGCGCCCGCCGCCCGGGGCGGTGCGCCCGGTCCGGCCGGCGCCGCGGTCGGAACCGGTTCCGCATGCCGAGGAAGCCGTGCCAGAAGAGCAGGGCGTCTCGCAATAATTTGAGAAAAAACTCCGCCTGACCGTGTAACGTTGCGCGTTGAAGCCCGTATCTCAGCGCGTGGACAGGTGAAAAGTCCCCTCGCACGGAGAAAGAGATGTTTGACCGCCGCATCCTGTTGACGTCCGTCGCCGGCCTGTTCGGCCTGACGGCGTTCCGCTGGCTGAGAGCGACCCCGGCCAAGGCTGGAGAGAAGGCCGCGGAGAAATTCGAGATCGAGAAGACGGAGGCCGAGTGGCGCGCCCAGCTCACGCCTCAGCAGTACGAGATTTTGCGCAACCAAGGCACCGAGCGGCCCGGCTCGAGTCCGCTTCTGAAGGAGCATCGCAAGGGCGTCTTCGCTTGCGCCGGCTGCGACCTGCCGCTGTTCGCTTCCGACACCAAGTTCGAGAGCGGCACCGGCTGGCCGAGCTTCTACCAGCCGATCGAGGGTAACGTCGGCAAGACCGAGGATCGGACCTACGGCATGGTTCGCACAGAGGTGCACTGCCGCCGCTGCGGCGGCCATCTCGGCCACGTCTTCGACGACGGTCCGAAGCCCACCGGATTGCGCTACTGCATCGACGGTTTCGGGCTGGTCTTCCACCCCGCGGCGGCGTCCGCGACGTAAGGGTTGCGCCCGGCAATTGTTGCCGGCCCGGCAATTGTGCCCCGGTCTCTCGGCCGGGGCATGTCTATTTAAGTCATTGATTTCCTGAGAATACCCGCATTGGCATAGGCCTTGCGAAGTCTCCTCCGATTGCGGCCATGGGTCGGCCGGCCGCCGAGATCGGATTTGGAGACAAAGTTATGGGTATCTTCGATGCAATGAACACCTCGGTGGGTGGCCTGCAGGCGCAGTCCTACGCGCTTCAGAACATTTCCGGCAATATCGCGAACTCCTCCACCACCGGTTACAAGGGCATCGGGACCAGCTTCGAGGATCTCATTCCCGACGCCTCGGTGCCGAGCAAGCAGGTCGCCGGCGGCGTCACCGCGCATGCACAGGCGACCATCACCACCCAGGGCACGATCTCGTCCTCCAGCGTCGCCACCAACATGGCGATCACCGGCGACGGCTTCTTCTCGGTGCAGAAGGCGACTGGTGTCGTCGACAACGTGCCGGTGTTCGACGGCGTCAACTACTACACCCGCCGCGGCGACTTCCAGGTCAACGCCAACGGTAATCTCGTCAACGGCGCCGGCTACTACCTGATGGGCGTTGCGGTCGACCCGAAGACCGGTAACGCGCTCGGCAACGTGCCGACGGTGCTGCAATTCCAGAACAACTTCGTCCCGGCACAGGCGACCACCTCAATCCAATACGCGGCGAACCTGCCCACCCAGCCGAATACGGTGGCGAGCTCGACGGCGACGAGCGGCTCCCTCGTGGCCTATGGTGGCCTCAATCCGTCCGACTTCGCGTCGAGCCCGTTGCCCTATGCCGATAACACGATCGCCGGCACGGCCGTCAACAACAAGGCTGCTGCTGCCATCACCTCCGCGACGAAGCTGTCGGGCGCCGCGGGTAGCGACTCCTTGACGACGGACTTCGCCGCTGGCGACACCATCGTGGTCGACGGCACCACGATCAACATTACCGCGGCCGGCACCGGCCTGCAGGATTCGACCCATGTCCGCGCGGACGATACCGTCGGCGATCTGCTCTCGGCAATCGGCGGGGTCACCGGCGTGGCACCGACAATCAGCGGCGGCGCCATCACGCTTCACACCGGTGCCATGCAGGACCTCAGCATCACGAGTGCGTCGTCCGCCTTTTCCGCGCTCGGTTTCACGAGCCCGGTATCGCAGGCCCGCGCCACCGGCAGCAGCGCTGTGACCAGCAACGATCTTTCGACCTTCACCAAGGAGTCCATCAGCGGTGGCGCGGTGACCGCGTACAATGCTTCCGGTACGCCGGTGAACCTGCAATTGCGATGGGCCAAAGTCGACAGCGCCTCACTCGGCCAAGGGCACTCCGATACCTGGAACCTGTTCTATCAGTCGGACGCCAGTGCGACCGGCACGCAAACGGCCTGGGTCAACATCGGCACCAATTTCACCTTTGCTAGCGACGGCTCGCTCACCTCGCCGAGCGGTTCGGGCATCACCATCCCCAACGTCACCGTCGACCACCAGCAGCTCGGCTCGGTCGCCTTCAACATCTCCTCGGGCGGGTTGACGCAATATGCAAGCACCAGCGGCGCCGTCACCATCAACACCATCACGCAGAACGGCTACGCCGCCGGCCAGCTCCGCTCAGTCGCCGTCAACAACAACGGCATCGTGGTCGGCACCTTCTCCAACGGCCAGAACCTCGATCTCGCTGCGGTGACGCTGTCACACTTCAACGGCACCAACTACCTGAAGGCGATGGACGGCGGCGCCTACGCGGTGACCGACCAGTCGGGCCCGGCGATCGACGGTGCTTCCGGCACCATCAGCGGCTCGTCGCTGGAGGGGTCGAACACCGACATCGCCGACGAGTTCACCAAGCTGATCGTGACCCAGCAGGCCTATTCGGCCAACACCAAGGTCATCACGACGGCGAACTCGATGGTGCAGGATCTCCTGAACGTGTTGCGCTGATCAGCGCAGACGCAGCGTAACCAGAGGCGGGCAGTAGCATGGGTTTGAGTTCATCCCTCGCCAGCGCAATGAGCGGCCTGCGTGCCAACCAGGCCGCGCTTTCGATCGTCTCCTCGAACGTCGCCAATTCGCAGACGCCAGGTTACGTCGCCCAGTCGCCGAACCAGATCGAGGTCACCACCGGCAACTTCGGCTCGACGGTGATGACGACCGGCGTCAGCCGCGATCTCGATACCTACGTGCAGGGGCAGCTCCGCACCGAGACCGGCGGCGGCGGCTATGCCGACCAGATGGCCAACATCCTGAAGCAGCTTCAGAATGTCTACGGCAACCCCGGCGGCAGCGGCACGCTCGAAACCGCGCTCAACGATTTCACGAGCTCGTTGCAGGCATTGTCGACGAGCGCGGGCTCGTCGTCGGCGCAGACCGTCGCGGTTGCCGCGGCGCAGTCGCTGGCGCAGCAGCTCAATCTCACGACCAAGGGCATCCAGTCGCTGCGCAGCAATGCCGAGCAGGATCTCGGCACCTCGGCGCAGCAGGCCAACGCGGCGATGCAGCAGATCGCCGACATCAATACCAAGTTGCAAGGCCTGAGCTCGAACGATCCGTCGGCGGCGACGCTGATGGATCAACGCGACCAGGCGATCAACACGTTGTCGAAATATGTCGACGTCCGCGTCGTCACCGACGGCTCCAACCAGGCGAACGTCTACACCAACACCGGCATCCAGCTCGTCGGCGCGGGCCTCGCCTCGAAGTTCACCTTCACGTCCGCAGGCGCGCTGACGGCGAACTCGCTCTACGACAGCAATCCGGCCAAATCCGGCGTGGGCGCGTTCAACATCTCGCTGCCGAACGGCTCGTCGATCGACGTCGTCGCCAACAACGTGGTGTCGTCGGGGCAGATCGCCGCCGACCTCAAGCTGCGCGACCAGACGCTGGTGCAGGCGCAGACCCAGGTCGACCAGCTCGCAGCGACGATGGCGAGCGCGATGTCCGACAAGACCACGGCAGGCACGGCCGTCACCGGCCCTCCGTCCGGCTTCACGGTCGACATTTCCAATACGGCACCTGGCAATTCGGTCAATTTGACCTATACCGATACCGCGACCAACACCCAGCGCCAGATCACGATCGTCAATGTGACCGATCCGGCGGCGCTGCCGCTGCAAAACGCCACCAATGCCAATCCCCTGAAAGTCGGCGTCGACTTCTCAGCGCCGATGGCCTCGATCCTATCCACGCTCAACACCGCGCTCGCCGGCAGCGCGCATCTGTCGTTTGCAGGCTCCGGGACGACGCTTCAGATCACGGACGACGGCACCGGTTCGAGCACGGTCAATTCGGCCTCGGTGACGAAGACGATCTCGTCGCTCCAGTCGGGCAATGCACAATTGCCGTTGTTCACCGACGGCAGCGCGCTCTACACCGGCGCGATCACCTCGTCGGGGTCGCAGATGACCGGGCTCGCCGGGCGCATCGGGGTGAACGCGGCGGTAGTGACCGACCCGAGCAAGCTCTCGGTCTACAGCACTTCGCCGGTGACGCCCGCTGGCGATACCACGCGCTCGGACTTCCTTTACACGCAGCTCACCAGCTCGGTGTTCTCCTACTCGCCAACGACGGGGCTGGGCTCGTCGAGCCAGCAGTTCACCGGCACGGTCTCGAGCTATCTACAGCAGTTTCTGAGCATCCAGAGCAACGCCTCGACCCAGGCGACGGCGTTGCAGCAGGGCCAGAGCGTCGTTGTCTCGACGCTCCAGGCAAAGTTCAACTCGACATCCAGCGTCAACATCGACTCGGAGATGTCGAACCTGATCCAGCTCCAGAATGCCTACGCCGCCAATGCCCACGTGATGTCGGTGGTGCAAAGCATGATGAACACGTTGCTCCAGGCTCAAACGTAACCAGTGTAGGGCTCTGAAAGATGTCGATCGCCAGCATCAATTACTCCTCGTCGGTTCTCGGCGCGCAGATCCGCAACATCAATCAGCAGCTCACAGACCTGTCGACGCAGCTCTCGACCGGCAAGCTGTCGCAGAACTATTCCGGCATGGGGACCAACGAAGGCTTCGCGATCGCCTCGCGGGCGCAGCTTTCGAACATCGCCGCCTATACCGACACGATCACCAACGTCAACGTCAGCATCAACCTCGCCAACACCGCGCTCCAGTCGCTGACGACGATCCGCAATACGGTGCAGACGGGCTCCGCCAGCACCGCCCAGGATCTCAACGTCAACGGACAGACCATTGCGCAGAACACTGCCGCCGCCCAGTTCGCCTCGATGGTCGGCGTCCTCAACACGCAGTCGGGCAGCCGCTACCTGTTCTCCGGAACCGCCTTCAACACGCAGTCGGTCGCCGACGCCGGCACCATCATCAACGGCACGACGACGCAGGCTGGCCTGAAGACCGTCATGGCGGAGCGTCAGGCCGCTGACCTCGGCGCCAACGGCATGGGCCGGCTGGTGCAGTCGCAGCCGACGCCGAGCTCGGTGAAGGTATCGGAGGATGTCGCGGGATCGCCGTTCGGCTTGAAGATCGCCGCGGTCTCCTCGACACTGACGGGCGCGACGGTCACGGGTCCGAGCGGTTCGCCGGTGTCGTTCTCGGTCGATCTCAACGGCGTTAACCCGAACGACGGCGACAAGCTGAGCGTTCAGTTCACGCTGCCGGACGGTTCGACCGAGCAGATCGACCTGACAGCGTCCAGCGCGACGCCGACGCCAGCCGGGAGCTTTGCGATCGACGCAAGCACCCCCGTCAATCCAAACAACACGGCGTCGAATCTCAACACCGCGCTGAACACCGCGATCCAGAAGCTTGCCAACACCTCGCTGGTGGCGGCGTCCGCCGTGGTCGCCGGCGACAATTTCTTCAACACCGCGAGCTCGGCGACGGGAACGGCGGCAGTCTCCAATCAGGCCGCGCCGCCGGCTTCGACCACTGCCACGGGCGCGACGGCGCTGTCCGGCACGGCTCCCTCGGACTCGATCTCACCGGGCTTCTCCGTCGGCGATTCCATCACCGTCAACGGGACCACGCTCAGCTTCGTCGCCTCGGGCGCGACCGGCAATCAGCTCAACGTCACCAACAGCATCCAGACCCTGCTCAGCAAGATCGATTCGATCACGGGCACCTCGAAGCCGTCGACCATCCATGGCGGCGTAATCACGATCAACACCGACGATGCGGCGAGCCTGAACATCTCGGGCTCGACTCCGGGCGCCACGGCCGCGCTGAACACGCTGGGGTTCAGCTCGTCCCCGATTACGGCGACGCAGCCGCCGCTGCGCGTCGGCTCGTCGCCGGCGAGCTCGGCGACGACGCTGGTGAACGGCTCGGCCACTACCGTGAAATGGTATCAGGGCAATGACGGGCCCGGCTCGGCGCGCTCGACCGCGGTGGCGCGAGTCGACGATTCCGTCACGGTGCAATACGGCGCGCAGGCCGACGAGGATGCGATCCGCAGCCAGTTGCAGGCGATTGCCGTGTTCGGCACGTTCTCGACCTCGCCGACCGGGCAATATTCCGGGGCGCAGGTTGCAGCGCTGAGCCAGCGCACAACGCAGGCGCTGACGCCGCAGCCCGGGCAACAGAAGATCGAGGACATCCAGACCGATATTGCGATGGCCCAGAATACGATGAAGGACGCGACCACGCGTCAGACCCAGGCCAAGGCGCAGCTTCAGACCATCATCGACCAGGCGGAGTCGGCGTCTCCCGACCAGGTCGCGAGCGAGATCCTGGCGCTCCAGAACGCGCTCCAGGCGTCCTACCAGACCACCGCGAACCTGGCGCAGCTCTCGCTCGTCAAGTTCCTGTAAGGGAGCGTTAAGGCTCCATTAACCATGCCTGTTTACCTCTTGGTGAGGATTTAGGGCGCGCGGGGCCGTTGATGTCGGATCGGATGCAGCTTGTGGTGGCAACGCCGTGCTTCGGCGGGCAGGTGTCGAGCATCTATGCCAGCTCGATCTTCGCGCTCCAACGCGCCGTGCACGGCATGTCCAATCTCGAGCTCAAGGTGCTCTTGCGTGACGGCGACGCGCTGATCACCCGCGCGCGGGCCAATCTGGTCGCGATGTTCCTCGACGATCCCAAGGCAACGCATTTCCTGTTCGTGGACGCCGACATCGGCTTTGCGCCCGAGCAGGTGTTCCGGCTGATCGAGTGCGGGGCCGACGTCGTCGCCGGCTGCTATCCGATCAAGCGCGTCAACTGGGACAAGGCCAAGCGGGCGATCCAGGCCGGCAGGGCCGACCTGCCGGCGGCTTCGCTCGACTACGTACTCGAGATCGAGGATCCCGACCGCATCGTCGTCGTCAACGGATTTACCCGCGTGCGCTATGCGGGCACCGGCTTCCTGATGATCCGCCGTCACGTGCTGGAGGCGATGTGCCGGCATCCGAACTACGTGGGCCTGCAATTTTTCCGCGAGCATTCGCACGACACGCTGGCTGCGAGCCAGAACCGGTTCGCGCTGTTTGAATGCATGATCGACTCGGCAACCGGCACCTATCTTTCCGAAGACTTCGCCTTCTGCAAGCGCTGGACCGATATCGGCGGCGAGATCTGGGCCGACATCCAGAGCTCGCTCGACCATGTCGGGCCGTCAGTGTTCCACGGCGACATCACCTCGCAGTTCGCGACGGCACCCGCCGCCGCAGCAGACGCCGCGTGAGCTTTCCGGATGAGCGTCGGCGTACCCCGACTGCGAGCTGAGGACGGCCCGCGATACGGGCTGCGCGACCTCTTCACGCCGCTGGAGACGCTGCTCGCCTCCGGTGGCGACCAGCGCCTGGCGCTCGACCCGCGTGACGGACTCAACGCCTATGCTTGCGCGCCGCATCCGACGCCAGAGACCTGGAATTTCGCATCCTCGACCGCATCCTCGATCTCGCAAGCGGCCTATGAGCGCGCCGCGCTCGCGCGCGAGGAGCTCGTGCACAAATCGCTGTTCGACGAGGTGGAGATCGCCTTCGACGCCCGCCTCGAGGACATGCGCATGAACTGCGCACCCATCTCCAGCTCTCGCCGCGGGTGGATGTCGTGTTCTCGCCCTCCGGCACCGATGCGCAGCTTCACGCGCTGTTCCTGGCGCGCGCCGCGCTCGGCGCGCCGCCGGTCACCATCGTCGTCGGCTCCGACCAAACGGGAAGCGGAACGGCGTTCACCGCGCGCGGGCGCCATTTCAGCTCTGTGACGGCGAGCGGTGTGTCGGTCCGCAAGGACAGTCCGGTCGCAGGACTCGGCGGCCACAGTATTGGGCTGCCGCTGGTGGCTGAGATGGACGCCGACTCGGCGGTGCTCCGCGCAATCGAGACCACGCTCGCACAAGGCGCGCCCGTGCTTCTCCAGATCATGGACTCCTCGAAGCTCGGCTGGCGGGCGCCGAGCGAGGCCTGTCTCGACGAGATTGCAAGACGCTGGCCGGGCAGGGTTCAGATCGCGGTCGATGCCTGCCAGATGCGGCTGGGGCGGCGACGGCTGCGCTTCTATCTCGATCGTGGCTACATGGTACTGGTCACCGGCTCGAAATTCTTCGGCGGGCCGGCCTTCAGCGGCGCGCTGCTGGTGCCCAAGGGATTTGCGCGCGCGCTCGGGCGCTCGAACGAGATTGCGCCGGGCTTCCTCGATTACGCCAGCTGCTTCGACTGGCCGAAGGGCTGGAGCGGCTTGCGGTCACGTTTCGAGCGCCGGCCGAATTTCGGTCAGTGGCTGCGCTGGGAGGCGGCGCTGGCAGAGATCGCCAGCTACTACGCGCTGCCCGGTGCGTTCCGCGCCAAGGCGTTGAGCGATCTCAGGGCCGGCATCGACGACATGATCGCCTTGACGCCCTCGCTCGGCGCGTTCGCGTCCAGCGCGCGCCGGAGCGGTGTGGACGACGAGGAGTTCGTCCACGACACGATTTTTCCCGTCATGCTCCTGCGCGATGGCCGGCCGGTGTCGATCGCCGACACCAACGCGGTGTATCGCGCGCTCGCGCGCGACCTGAACGACGACGTCTCCGGCGGTGCCGCGGACGGGCAGGTGGCCGCGCAGCGTTTTCTCGTCGGCCAGCCAGTGCGGCTGGAGCGGCCTGACGGCACGCAAGCCGCGCTGCTGCGGCTCTGCATCGGCGCGCAGCTCGTGACCGGCACCTGGTCGGCGGACGCGGCGCAAGCGCAAAGAAATCTCCAGCAGGTCCTCGATCGTCTCACCAACGTGCTGGTGAAGATCGAGCTGCTACTCGGCCGCACGAACAGTGCGGCATCCGCATCCGGAGCCTGAAATGCAGTCTGAAGATTCGCATCCGTTCGGCGTGAGCGCGCCGGAAGTCGCCGATCGTATCGGCTTTGCCCGGTTGACCTACGAGGCGTTCGTCGGCGTCGATCTGCGGCCGCTGCGCGATCAGCTCGTGAGCAAGATCGCCGACGGCACCGTGCAGGCCGGCGAGGGGCTCGACCTGTCGCTGATCGCGCAACTTCTCGGTGACAAGGAGGCGGGTCTTGCGATCCAGGCCGAGGTGCTCGCCTTCCATCAATTGTTCCGGTCGCCTTGCGCCGTTGCAAAGCCCACGCTGCGCGTGCTCGCGCTTGCGGCGGCTATCGACATGGGCGGCAACACCCCGATCGAATTCCTGCTCGAAAGCTCGGACATCGAGCTGTTGACGCTCTACGTCGTCAACGGCGTCGGCCTGCCGGAGCCGCTGCCAGATCACGACGTTGCCATCGTCGTCGCATCCGATTCCGAGGAATGTCGCGAGGCGCTCGCGGCGATCGAAAATGCCTCCTCGCGCTGGCCACGGCCGCTGCTCAATCGCCCGGATCGCATCGCAAATCTCGATCGCGACAAGCTGCATCGCCTCCTCGCTGGCACGGCTGGCCTCGACATTCCTGCGACGGTCTGCGCGACGCGCGCGCAATTGTCGGATTTGTCGCAAGCGCGGATCCGGTGCGAGGACGTCACGAGCGAATTGCACTTCCCGATGATCGTGCGGCCGCGCGGCACGCATGCGGGTGTGGGACTCGCGAAGGTCGATGATGCCGCGGCGCTTGCGGATTATCTGGCCGCGCGGCAGGAGCAGGAATTCTTCGTCGCGCGCTTCGTCGACTATTCCAGCGCCGACGGACTGTTCCGTAAATATCGTCTCGCCATCGTCGACGGCAAGCCTTACGCCTGTCACATGGCGATCGCAGATCGCTGGGACATCTGGTATCTCAACGCTTACATGGCCTTCAGCGAAGAGAAGCGCGCGGAGGAGGCGGCCTTCATGCGCGATTTCGATGCGGCCTTCGCGAGCCGTCATCATGCGGCGCTCGACGAGATGATCAAGCGCGTCGGGCTCGACTATTTCACCATCGATTGCGCGGAGAACAAGAGCGGCGAGCTCCTGATCTTCGAGGCCGACAATACGGCCGTGGTGCACAACATGGATTCGCCGGACGTGTTCCCGTACAAGCAGCCGCAGATGCGCAAGATCTTTGCCGCGTTCACGGCGATGTTGTCGCGTCATGCGAAGACGGGTCTGGGGAGCGCGGCGTGAACGAGATCGTCCGTGAGAATATCCAGAGTGCGCTCACGACCACCTCGCTCGATCCGCAGGATTGGAGCGAGCTCCGCGCGCTGGCTCACCGTATGCTGGACGAAACCATCGACTCCATCGCCAATGTGCGCGAGCGGCCGGTGTGGCAGCCCGCGCCGGACCGTGTTCGCGCTCAACTGAGAGCCGATGTGCCGCGTGCATCGACCGATCTCGGCGAGGTCTATCGCGAATTCTCGGACGTGATTGCTCCTTACGCGACCGGCAACGTCCATCCCGGTTTCATGGGTTGGGTGCATGGCGGCGGAACCGCGGTCGGTGTGCTCGCGGAGATGCTGGCCGCCGGGCTGAACGCCAATCTCGGTGGCCGCAACCACATGCCGATCGAAGTCGAGCGGCAGATCACCGCATGGATGCGCGAGCTGTTCGACTTTCCGCAAGGTGCGAGCGGCATCTTCGTCACGGGGACGTCGATGGCGAACCTGATGGCGGTGCTGGTTGCCCGCACGAGCGCGCTGGGTACGCTTGCGCGTCAGCACGGCATCGGCAATGGCGGCGCGCTGCTCACCGCCTATACCTCGAAGGCTGCGCATGGCTGTATCGCGAAGGCGATGGACATGGCTGGGCTCGGCACCGATGCGCTGCGCCAGATCGATGTCGATGCCGAGCATCGCATCGACATCGCCGCGCTGCGCGCACAGCTCGCCGTCGACCGCGCGGTCGGCTTCAAGCCTTTCCTCGTCGTTGCGTCGGCCGGCACCGTCGATATCGGCGCCATCGATGATCTCGTCGATCTCGCCCGACTGTGCCGCGAGGAGGGGATCTGGTTCCACGTCGACGGTGCGTTCGGTGCGCTGGCGATTCTTTCGCCTGAGCTTGCGCCGCGCCTTGCCGGCATCGAGCTTGCGGATTCCATCGCGCTCGATTTCCACAAATGGGGGCAGGTGCCTTATGACGCCGGCTTCCTGATGGTCCGCGACGGTGAGAAGCATCGGCAGGCCTTTGCGCAGCCTGCGGCGTACTTGCGCCGCGAGGCGAGGGGGCTCGCTGCTGGTTCGCACTGGCCGTGTGATTTCGGTCCCGATCTGTCGCGCGGCTTCCGCGCACTGAAGACCTGGTTCACGCTGAAGACCTTCGGCACCGACAGGCTGGGCGCCATGATCGCGCGCACCTGCGCGCTCGCCAAATATCTGGAGGCGCGGATCATCGCCGAGCCTCGGCTCGAACTCCTGGCACCCGTCAATCTCAACATCGTCTGCTTCCGCTATCGTGCCGACGACGAGGTCAATCGCGAGATCGTTGCCGACATCCAGCTATCAGGCATTGCCGCGCCCTCGAGCACGACGCTGGACGGCAAGTTTGCGATCCGCGCAGCGATCGTCAATCACCGCACGGATGTGGCTGACGTCGATGCGCTGGTTGCCGCGGTGCTGGATTTCGGCGCGCAGCGATCGGGCGATGGCCTGATCGAGATCGACGCGCCGCCGCTCGCGGCGCCGTAATCCTCCACGAGCGTCTGCAAACGAAATTGCCCCGGACCAGGTCCGGGACGATTTCGTCTTGAGATCCGCGAGGCGTTTATGCTGCCGAGTTGACGTCGGCCTTGACCTCGGTCTTGGGATGTGTGGCTTCGAACTGCTCCCGCAGCTTGTCCTCATAGGCGATCAGCTTGCGGGCATCCTTGAGCGCGCGATAGAGATCGCCGCTCATGATGTTGTTGTTGATGCCCTCGATGATCGGCCAGGCGCTCGGCACGGCGGTGACGATGTCGCGCACCAGGTTGAAATAGGTGCCGTGCTGGCTCTGCGGATCCGGCGAGATGTACATGAGCTGCACCGCCAGATAGACGAGCCTCGCCGGCGTGTTGGCGGTCTCGGGCGTGAGGATGTCGCGCTCGCGCAGGATCGGCACATTCTCGCCGTCGATCAAAAGGCGAGCGCGCTGGTCGGTATTGGTGATCACGCAGTTGCCGACGATGATGCGTTCGTGCGGTCTGAGCTCGACTTTGAGAGCCATGCCTGTTCTCCATCAACGCTTTTGTAAATGAGCGACTGGCGCGCCCAGTCAATGACGGCTGTCGGCTCTGGTTGGGCCTAATCCTTGCTGAATGTGGTTAACGCGTCGTAAACGCCGGCGGACGTCGTCGAAAAGCCAATAATTTCAATCGGCTGCGGCCGGCACGCGCCTGGCTTGAACCGTTGCGGGAGGCCGTTTCCGCTCGACGCGGACAAAAGCGGGGGTTCCATTTCACGGATTGTTAGAAGCTTGGACGCACCGTCCGCCGGTCGTTTGATCAATCTCGGTCAAACAGGACGCGTAGCTACTACCAGAAAGGTAACAGTATGTCCGGTATCGTTCTCTCCGCATCGGTTCGTCAGAACCTGCTCTCCCTCCAGTCCACCGCCGACCTCCTCGCCACCACCCAGTCCCGTCTGTCGACTGGCCGGAAGGTGAACTCGGCTCTCGACAATCCGACCAACTACTTCACCGCCCAGGGTCTCGACAACCGCGCCAGCGACATCGGCAACCTGCTCGATGGCATCGGCAACGGCGTCCAGGTGCTGCAGGCCGCCAACACCGGCATCACCTCGCTGCAGAAGCTGGTCGACAGCGCCAAGTCGATCGCCAACCAGGTGCTGCAGAGCCCGACGGGTTATTCGACCAAGTCGACTTTCACCTCGACCGCCATCACCGGTGCGACCGCCAGCAACCTGCTGGGCACGGGCTACACCAACGCCACTTCCACCCCCGGCACCACCGTTCAAAACAACCTGTCCACCCCGGCGAACATCACGGCTGCTACCCAGTTGGTCTCCGCAACCAACTCCGACACGCTGGCAGCCACGTTTACCAACGGTTCGTCCCTGACCGTCGATGGCAAGACCATCACGTTCGACACCTCCAAGACCACCTCCACGACCGACAGCTCCGGCAACGTCACCATCGGCATCGGTACGGGCAGCACGTTGACGGTGGGAACGGTGCTCAGCGCGATCGACAGCATCACTGGCACCGCGACGGCTTCGACCGTCAACGGCAGTGGTCAGCTCGTGCTCTCGACCGGCACGACGCAGGATCTGGTGCTCGGAGGCACAGCCTCGGTCCTTACCGCGCTCGGCCTCACCGCCGGCACCACCGCGCGCACGCCGCCCGCCATCTCGGGCCAGTCGCTGACGATCCAGGCGACCGGCGGCGGTACTGCTACCACCGTCACCTTCGGCACCGGCTCCGGCCAGGTCTCGACGCTGAACGGGCTCAATGCGGCGCTGGCGTCCAACAACCTGCAGGCCTCGATCGACTCCACCGGCGTGATCTCCATCACGACCACGAACGACGCGGCGTCCTCGACGATCGGCGCGCTCAGCGGCACGGCCATTACCAGCGCTGGTCCGTTCCACAGCGCCACCGTGGCGGCTCCGGTCGCCGATCCGACCTCGCAGGCCCAGCGTGCAAGCCTGGTTGCGCAGTACAACAACGTGCTCGCGCAGATCGACACCACGGCGCAGGACGCGTCCTTCAACGGCGTCAACCTGTTGAATGGCGATACGCTGAAGCTGACGTTCAACGAAACCGGCAAGTCGACGCTGAGCATCACCGGTGTTACCTTCAACACCGGCGGCCTCGGTCTGTCGACCCTGGCCTCGGGCACCGACTTCCTGGACAATGCTTCGGCAAACAAGGCGCTGACCGTGCTCAATGCGGCCAGCAGCACGCTGCGCTCGGAGGCATCGACGCTGGGTTCGAACCTGTCGGTCGTGCAGATCCGCCAGGACTTCAACAAGAACCTGATCGACGTCCTGCAGACCGGTTCGTCCAACCTGACGCTGGCCGACACCAACGAGGAAGCGGCCAACAGCCAGGCGCTGTCGACCCGCCAGTCGATCGCGGTCTCGGCGCTGTCGCTGGCCAACCAGTCGCAGCAGAGCGTGTTGCAGCTTCTGCGCTGATACGCGGCGAAAATCGCCAGCCAAAACATCGCGGCGGGGCATTTGCCCCGCCGCTTTTTTTTCGTCTCGCGATACCACTGCTTGGCCAGGGGCGGGGCGTGGGATTAACCAATCGTTAACCTTGCGGCTTAAGCCGCCATTAACCTTAATTTAAAGGACAGCCCCTAAAACTGGACAAAAGCCAATTCTCCAGATCGGCGAGCCCCGATTCGTACCCGGTTTCGCGTCTCAACAGGAAGATCCGCCAATGTCCAACATCGTTCTTTCGGCATCAGTTCGCCAGAACCTGTTGTCGCTCCAGTCGACGGCAGACCTGCTCGCGACGACGCAGGAGCGCCTTGCGACCGGAAAGAAGGTGAATACCGCGCTCGACAACCCCACCAACTTCTTCACTGCCCAGGGGCTCGACAACCGCGCCAGCGACATCAGCAATCTCCTCGACGGCATCAGCAACGGCGTTCAGGTGCTGCAGGCGGCCAACACCGGCATCACCTCGCTGCAGAAGCTGGTCGACAGCGCCAAGTCGATCGCGAGCCAGGTGCTGCAGAGCCCGACAGGCTATTCGCCCAAATCCAACGTCACGTCGGCTGCGATCACCGGTGCAACCCCCAACAACCTGCTCGGCACGGCCTACACCAACAACACGGCCACCGGTGGCACGGTCACCAATGACAACACCACCGCTGCGGCCAACATCACCGCGGCGACCAAGCTGGTCGGTACCGCCGGCGCGGGCTCCGACGACCTCGGTACCGCAATCACCAATGGCTCGGTCCTGACCATCGACAACAAGACCATCACCTTCTCGACCTCGCAGACCAGCTCAACCACCGATTCCTTTGGCAACGTCACCATCGGTATCGGCGCTGGCAGCAACCTGACGGTGCAGACCGTGCTGTCCGCGATCGACAGCATCACCGGCGCCGCGACGGCCTCGACCGTCAACGGTAGCGGTCAGCTTGTGCTGAGCACCGGCACGACGCAGGATCTGACGATCTCCGGCTCAGGCAACGTGCTCACGGCGCTCGGCCTCAGCGCCGGCACCACCACCCGCATCCCGCCCCCGCTGAGCGGCGAGACGCTGACGATCGGTGCAACCGGTGGCGGCACCCCGACCAGCATCACCTTCGGCACCGGCACCGGGCAGATCTCGACGCTCAATCAGCTCAATGCGGCGCTGGCGGCGAACAACCTGCAGGCAACGATCGACACGACGGGCCACCTCAACATCGTGAGTTCCAACGATGCGGCTTCCTCGACGATCGGCACGATCGGCGGCACGGCTGCGGCGAGCGGTCAGCCCTTCTATGGCCTGGTCGCGCCGGCCCCTGTCGCCGATCCGGATTCGCAGGCCACTCGTGCGAATCTGATCTCGCAGTACAACAACGTGCTGGCACAGATCAACACGACCGCGCAGGACTCCTCCTACAATGGTGTGAACCTGCTGAATGGCGACACGCTGAAGCTCGTGTTCAACGAAACCGGAAGATCCACGCTGACCATTCAGGGCGTAACGTTCAACTATGCCGGTCTCAGCCTTGCGCCACTGACCCAGAGCGTCGATTTCCTCGACACCAATTCGGCGAACGCCGTCCTTACGTCGCTCAATTCGGCCAGTACGACACTTCGTGCAGAAGCATCGACGCTCGGTTCGAATTTGTCGATCGTGCAGATTCGCCAGGATTTCAGCAAGAACCTGATCAACGTGCTGCAGACCGGTTCCTCCAGCCTGACTCTCGCCGATACGAACGAGGAGGCAGCGAACAGTCAGGCGCTGTCGACGCGGCAGTCGATCGCGGTCTCCGCGTTGTCGCTGGCCAACCAGTCGCAGCAGAGCGTGCTGCAATTGCTCAAGTAGTCTCGGAGCTCCCGAGCCTGGTTCGAGATATCGCGGCGAGGCTGGTGCCTCGCCGTTCTATTTGAATGAGATCGCTAAGACTCGATTAGCTGAGATCGATGTATGACACGTGCTGTCATTTACAGCGCATGCACTCGCATTTAGCTTTGACGTGAGGGAAGAATCCGCGACCCGTACTTGTCCGGAGTGCTTCCACACTCTCACGTAAGCAAATCTTAAGCGGTGCTGCCTAGGGTTGGGAAACAAATCCTTAAGCCTGTTCAACGGGCTAGGAAGCCTCCAGGGTGATCAATGTCGAATTCTGCTGCTTCGGCCTACGCGCGTGTCGCCACGACCACTGCATCTCCTCGCGATATCGAGGCGCAGACGCTGCTGAAGGCCGCGAACAAGCTGCAGGACGCGATCAATAGCGCCGATCCGCTCAGCGAGCAGACGATGCAGGCGCTGATGTTCAACCGCAAGCTCTGGACGATTTTCCTCAGCGAGGCGATGCGCGACACCAATCCGCAGCCGCTCGATGTGCGGCAGAAGATTGCCAACATCAGCGTGTTCGTGCTGAGCCAGACCGCAGCGTTGCAGGCCAGCCCGCAGTTCGATCACTTCCGTCCGCTGATAGAGATCAACCGTAACATCGCCGCGGGTCTGTCCGGCCGGCCGTAGGAGGTTCTCGTGGCCGACGTGATGAGCATCCTGTCGAGCTCGTATAAATCGGCCGGCATGTCGGTTCCGAGCAAGACCAAGTACGTTGCGGTTGACGCGACGCTCTACCAGGGCACCTGGTCCGGCACATATTCCGACGGCAAGAAGTTCTCGCTCACCATCTCGGAAGTCAGTGGATTCCGCGCACAGGTCAGGTATCAGAGCGGCGGCACGTCGCAATATCAGCAGGTCCTGATCAAGGACTCTTCGTTTCGCTTCGGCAATACGAAGTTCACGCTGACCGGTTCCGGCAAGGCGCAGATCAAGAACGTCGTCACCGATCCCGTGACGGGCTCGAGCTATCTCGACACGGCGCAGGCCACGCTGAGCACCTAGGCGCTGCGGTCGGTCGAGATCGGACGCGGGAGCTCGGATTTGCTCAGATCGAGGGCGTGGAAATAGGCGCGACGGCGCAGCATCGCGTCGTCGGGAAATTGCGTCACCACCGCGTCTGTTTTTTCATTGACGACCTGAAAGACGAACGAAGCCGCGGCCTGGTTGAATACGACCTGGCGCGAGACGTTCTCATTGCCCTGCAAATCATTGCGCGCGGCCGCGCTCGCATCGCTTGCGGCGACCGTCTGGTTTGCCGGCAAATCGGTTTGCACGGCGTCGTTCGCCGCCGTGCTCGACGCCGATATGGGCAACGTAGCGGCCGGTATCCCGACCGGCCTGATACTGAAATCTGTACTCACGGCAGCCTCCTGGCCTTGCCCCCGAGTCAAATCCCACCCCGTCCAATCGCGCAACTATGGGGAACTACTATTAAAGGTCCGGTTACGGAACATGGCTAACGGCGCACCTGATTCGCGGCGCGCATTTTCATCAAATCGGCCCTATCGGGATTCTCAGAGCGAGCGGCTGACCGAGAGTGGCGTGATGTGGCGCGGGCCTGGTGTCGCGCGCCGGCCGGCGGCAGTGTAGGTGTTCGGCACGTTGCGCTTCTGGATCTCGGCGTTGACGCCGCGGATCACGCTTTCCGACACCGCGTGTGCGGTTGCGAGCACGGTGAGGTTGACCTGAAGCATCGCGCGGAAGGCGTCGTGATGGCGATGCAGCGTCGAGAGTAGTTCGGGCGCGGATTTCGCAAGCTGGGTCTGGTTTGCCTTGAGCTGGCTTACGGCGCCGACGTAGCGGCGGGACAATTCCTGCTTCTTCGATTCAAATGCCAGCGCCTCGCGCAGGCGGCCGGCACGCACCAGCTCGGTCTCCCGTTCGATCAGCCCGAGCAACGCGCTCATCGCGTCCATCAGGTCCTCGGCGAGCTTGCGGGCATCGGCGCTGCCCGGTGCGCTCGCGCTGCTGGGTGCAGCGGCAGCGCGAGGGGCGGGCACTGGCTGACGTGACGCGTTGAAATGGTTCATGTCGTTTGGACCTTATGCCGTGCGGACGGTTTTCGCCTGCTGCAGGATGAGGGTGCGGTAGACTTCGCTGGCCACGCCGACACCGCCGGCATTGGCGAAATTCTTCGCGTACTGCTCGGTCAGCATCGAGCGCCACACGCCGGTGCCGACGGTGTCGCCGAACGGGCCTTCGCCCTTCAGACCCGACGTCATCTGCGAGAACATCGCGTTGAGGAACATGCCCTCGAAGTCGGTCGCGGTCTTCTGAGCCTTGGCCTGCTGCTGCGGCGAGACCTTCTGCAGGGCGCTGGCGAGCTCGAAGTCGGGACGGCCGTTGCGGCTCTGCACCGAGAAGGCTGAGGAGGCGATGGCGGGCGTGCTGATCGTGCCGGCCTGCATCACATCACCTCGATGTCGGCTTCGATCGCGCCGGCGGCCTTGATCGCCTGGAGGATACTGATGAGGTCGCGCGGACCGATACCGAGGCCGTTGAGGCCGTCGACGAGCTGTTGGAGCGAGACGCCGTCCTTGACGACCGCGAACTTCTTGCCGTCCTCGGTGACGCTGACGCCGGTGCGTGGGGTAACCACGGTGCGGCCGCGCGACAGCGGATTGGGCTGGCTCACCTGCGGGCTCTCGGAGATCGTGACCGTGAGATTGCCCTGCGCGACAGCGACTGTGGCGACACGGACGTCGCGGCCCATCACGATGATGCCGCTTCGTTCGTCGATGATGATCTTGGCGGCGAGATCGGGATCGACCTGAAGCTGCTCGATCTCGGTGAGGAAGGCGACGACGTTGCCCTTGAACTCCGGCGGGATCGAGAGCTGCACTGTGGAGGGATCAATCGGTTCGGCGCTCTTGACGCCGAGATAGTCGTTGATGGCGGCCGCGATGCGCTTTGACGTGGTGAAGTCGGCGTTGCGCAATGCCAGCCGCACGTTCGGCAGCCGGTTTAGAGCGAACTCGATCTCGCGCTCGATGATGGCGCCGTTGGCGATGCGCCCGACCGTCGGCACGCCGCGGACGATTTTTGCAGCTTCGCCCTCGGCCTGGAAGCCGGAGATCGCGAGCGAGCCCTGGGCGACTGCATAGACGTTGCCGTCGGCACCGAGCAGCGGGGTGACGAGCAGTGTGCCGCCCTGCAAGTTCTTGGCATCGCCGAGCGCGGATACCGTGACGTCCATGCGCGTGCCCTGCGTCGCGAAGGCCGGCAGATTGCCGGTCACCATGACGGCGGCGACGTTGCCGGTGCGAATGGTGGCGCCGCGGATGTTGACGCCCATGCGTTCCAGCATGGCCTGCAGCGACTGCTTGGTGAAAGGGATGTTGTTGAGGGTGTCGCCGGTGCCGTTGAGGCCGACGACGAGGCCGTAGCCGATGAGCTGGTTCTGCCGGACACCTTCGATATTGGCGAGGTCCTTGATGCGCGAGGTCGCGCTTGCAGGCGCGGCCGTGAGCGCCAGCGCTGACAGCGCGGCACATGCCACTCCCAATAACTTTGCCCAACGCACGCCTGGCATCCTCTGCTCCCCGAGGCTCCTTTAGATCCCGGACCTGTTCGACACTCCCATGACGAGCTGGTCCGAACCTCTCTATGCGAGCGTCGTGCCAGCGTGGTGCGGTGAACCTAGATGGTTGAATAGGTTGATTAAATTGCGCGTCATCAGCGCCAGCCGGCGTTCGCCTTACGGAGCGAAACTGCCGCCTGTCGGCAGATTTTGCCGGGCTGTTTACGCCTCATTAACCATAATGCGGCGAAGCTGCCGTCATCGACCACGCGGATTCCTTCGATGCGCATCTACGGACCGAACGGCACCACGCTTGGAGCGCCCGCCAGCCAGGCCAGACGGACGAGCTCCGGCACCTTCGTGCTGCCCGACACCTCTTCGACGCAGGAGACCAAGTCCGCATCCGCGCCGAAGGCAGCCGCCAACATCGATGCGCTGCTCGCGCTGCAGGGCATCGAGGAGGACCCGGTCGAGCGGCGCAAGCGCTCGGTCGCCCGCGGCAAGACCGCACTCGACGTGCTCGACGATCTCAAGATGGGATTGTTGTCGGGCAATCTCGACGCCTCGACGGTTATGCGCCTGCGCGATGCGGCAGCAAACCTCAAATCGTCCTCCGGTGATCCCGGCCTTGATGCCGTGCTCTCCGAGATCGAGCTGCGCGTCGAGGTTGAGCTTGCCAAGGCAGGGCAGGGCTGACGGGTTATCGTCAGTTAGTTATCCGTCACCCTGAGGTGCCGAAGCGAAGCGGAGGCCTCGAAGGGCGACGGCCCGGTTGTTCCCGCAAGGGCATCGAGCACGCTGATCCATCTCAGCCGTTCATCCTTCGAGGCTCCCAGCGCGGTACTGCGCACCGCGCTACTCGCACCTCAGGATGACGGGTCTTCTTACGCCGCTTCCTGCTTCTGCTGCGCATCGTAGCGGCGCTGTGCGGCGAGGACGTCCTTCAGGTTCTGCTCGGCCCAGTCGCGCAAGGGATCGACGGCGGCAGCGAGCGTCAGCCCGAGCTGCGTGATCGAATACTCAACCGTCACCGGAACGGTTGCGATGGCGCGGCGCTTGATCAATCCGTCGCGTTCGAGTGATTTGAGAACCTGGCTCAACATCTTCTGCGAAATGCCTTCAATCGTCCGGCGCAACTGATTGAAACGCATCGCGTCCTCGCGCAGCAGCAACAGGATCAGCACCGCCCATTTGTCGCCGACACGATCGAGGATCTGGCGTGTCGGGCAATTGGCTGCGTAGACGTCGGGCTTCATGTCTCCGTTCCTCGCGATCTGTTCCGGTTACTCCCGCGTAAGCAGGTAAGCCAAAAGTGCTCTCTTAACACCAGCATTCTTTGCGATATCTAGTTTCCACTAGTTACCACAGAAGCAAAGGAGCCTTCCATGAAAATCGCAGTCGCTGGCGCCTCGGGCCGGGCCGGTTCGGAGATCACCAAGGAACTGTCCCGCCGCGGCCATGCCGTCACCGCCATCGCCCGGAACCCGGAGAAGATCGCTCATCTGCCGAACGTCACCCCCACCAAGGGCGACGTGCTCGACCAGGCCGGCCTCGCCAAGCTCTGGGCAGGGCATGACGTCGCGATCAGTTCCGTCCACTTCCTCGCCAGCGACGCGCACAAGCTGATCGGCGCTGCCAAGGACTCGAAGGTTGGTCGCTACCTTGTGGTCGGCGGTGCCGGCAGTCTCGAAGTCGCCCCCGGCGTGAAACTGGTCACAACTCCCGGTTTTCCCGCTCAATACAAGGCCGAAGCGGAGAAGGGTTCCGCATTCCTCGACCTGCTGCGGCAGGAAAAGGAGCTGAATTGGACCTTCATCTCGCCCTCGGCCCTGTTCGTAGAGGGTGAGCGGACCGGCAAGTTCCGGCTTGGGACCGATCAGCTTCTCGCAGATGCGAGCGGAAAGAGCTGGATCACCTTCGCCGACTACGCCATTGCACTCGCCGACGAGATCGAGCGGCCTTCGCATCTGCGGAAGCGTTTCACGGTCGGCTATTAAGTGGATAACCGCCCCCAAGCGCTTGCCGATAAAGCTGCCGGTGCAAGGACTTGGGGGCGGTAACGCCAACATCAGGGAAATATTGTCTGTCACAAGAGGCCGCTATATAAGCCCGGCTCAACGGACCCTGTCCGTTGCGAGTCGTTGCTAAAAAAAGAATAGGCCGCCCTTGGAAAAGTTGAAAAATTACCGACCGACCGAAAAAGAGCCTTTCATGAACGACCGGCAGAAGGAGTACTTCCGTTTGAAGCTCCTCGCCTGGAAGGATGAGATCCTCAAAGAGTCCAAGCTCACCCTGCAAGCCCTGCAGGAGGAGAACGTGAACCACCCCGATCTCGCCGATCGGGCTTCGTCCGAAACCGACCGTGCCATCGAACTCCGCGCCCGCGACCGCCAGCGCAAGTTGATCGCCAAGATCGATGCAGCGCTTCAGCGTATCGAGGACAACACCTACGGCTATTGCGAAGAGACCGGCGAGCCGATCTCGTTGAAGCGGCTGGAAGCCCGCCCGATCGCAACGCTGTCGGTGGAAGCGCAGGAGCGCCACGAGAAGCGCGAGAAGGTCTATCGCGACGAATAGGCCGTAAGGCCGAAGGCGCCCGCCGCTTGAATGCCGCGGATCCCGCGCGTAGATTCGCGCCGCCATGATGATTTGCTCTCTCAACATCGCATCGGTCTTCTTCCTGGGCTGATCCCGCTTCCGCGACGAAGCGCTGATCGCCCCTGTGGGCTGTGGTCCGCGGGATTCCAGTGAACCGAATGAGCCGGCCGGGTTCCGCATGACACGGACCGCCGATGGCTGGCGACAGCTTGAGAGACAATCATGACCGACTTCGACGACGCGCCTGCGCTCAGCGCTGCGCAAATTCAGCAATTCATCGAACAGGGCTTTGTCAGGATCGACAACGCCTTTCCGCGCGAGCTTGCCGAGCAGGGCCGTGTCATCTTGTGGCGCGATCTGCCCTGCACCGAGCACGACCCGTCGACCTGGACACGCCCGGTGATCCGGCTGTCCGGCTATGGCAATCCGCCGTTCCCGGAAATCGCCAACACGCCAGTGCTGCATCGCGCGTTCGACCAGCTGGTCGGTGCGGGCCGCTGGCGTCCGCGCAAGGATATCGGCGGCACTTTCGCGGTGCGCTTCCCGCATCCCGACGATCCCGGTGATGCCGGCTGGCATATCGATCTCAGCTTCCCCGGTGAGGACTGCGACCCCAACGAGCGGCACGATCATTCGGCCTGGCGAGCCAACATTGTCTCGCGCGGCAGAGCTCTGTTGATGCTGTTCCTGTTCTCCGATGTCGGCGAGGATGACGCGCCGACCCGGATCCGGGTCGGCTCGCACTTCCCGATGGCGCGCTATCTGGCGCCGGCAGGCGAGGCGGGGCGGTCGCGCATGGTGCTGGATGAGATGGGCGCCGATTGCGAGATTGCACTCGCTACCGGCGAGGCGGGCACGGTCTATCTCTGCCATCCCTTCCTGGTGCATGCGGCGCGGCAGCATCGTGGAACAACGCCGCGCTTCATGGCACAGCCCGATCTGCCTCCGGCCGAGCCGTACCGGCTCGAACGCGCGGACGGTGACTACTCGCCGGTCGAGATCGCAATCCGCATCGCGCTCGGACGCGCGTGATACAAGCGGTATTGTTTGCTCATGCTGTCGTGGCGCGCGTTCGCGCGCCACAATTATATTGGGCGGCAACGCCGTTCACCGCGAACGGGAAAACTGAATCGCGATCAAGGGGCTAGGCTCAACTCCTTCATGCTTACGTGAGCTCGCATGAGGAACAGCCCTCACTTCAGATGAGGATGCTTTTGCGAGTCGGGGCAACGGGATCGACTCGACTTCTCAAGATGCGATCGGCGGCACGAAGCATCGCCGTCATCACGCGTCCTGCGCGAGCAGGGTGTGCGCGCCGCCATAAAGCTTGGGCCAGCTCAACAACTCCTTAAATGCTGCAGCAGGGTTCGGTGGACAAATTTGCCGACCCGCGGGAGAAGGGTTGCGACATGAGCACTGTTCTGGTCACGGGCGGATCGGGTTTCGTCGGCATCCATACCGTCCTGCAATTGCTGGCTGCCGGTCACGACGTGCGGACCACGGTCCGCCGACCGGACCGGCAGGCCGATGTGCTGGCGATGCTGCGCGAGGGCGGTGTCGATCCGGCCGAGCGGATCGCCTTCTTTACCGCCGACTTGACCGGGGACGAGGGCTGGCGCCAGGCGGTCGCAGGCTGCGACTACGTCCTGCATGTGGCTTCGCCGCTCTCGACCAGTGTCCCCAAGGACGAGAACGAAATGATCATCCCGGCCCGCGACGGCACGCTGCGGGTGCTGTGTGCCGCGCGCGAGGCGGGCGTGAAGCGCGTGGTCATCACCTCGTCGCTGGGCGCGATCGGCTACGGCCATCCGCCGCGCACCACGCCATTCGACGAGACCGATTGGACCAATCTCGACGGCGACGACGTCCAGCCCTACGTCAAATCCAAGGCGTTGGCCGAGCGGGCGGCCTGGGATTTCGTCGCCCGCGAAGGAGGCGGCCTGGAGCTTGCCGTCGTCAATCCCGCCGGCATTTTCGGTCCGGTGCTCGGGCCGGATTTCTCTGGCTCGATCGAGATCGTCAAAATGCTCCTCAACGGCGCCATGCCGGCGGTGCCGCGGATTTATTTCGGCCTGGTCGACGTCCGGGACGTCGTCGACCTTCATTTGCGAGCGATGACCGCGCCCGAGGCCAAGGGCGAGCGCTTCATCGCGGTCGCTGGCGAGACGCTGTCGCTGCTCGACATCGCCAACGTGCTGCGGCGGGAACTGGGGCCAGCGGCGCGACGGGTTCCACGCCTCCAGGCGCCGGACTGGCTGGTGCGCCTCGCCGCGACCGGTGTTCCCGTGCTGCGTTACACCTTGCCGATGCTGGGCAAGGTGCGGCGATCGACCAGCGCCAAGGCGGCGCGGCTGCTGGGTTGGCAGGCGCGCACCAACGACGAGGCGATCCTGAGCTCGGCCGAGAGTCTGATCCGGCTTGGCCTCGTCAAGGCGTGAGAGGCCGGGCGCACCCGCAGCGCTTGTCAGGCGGGGGCGGGAATGCTGAAGTGCTGCCTCGAGTTGCGTAGCGTGGGGAGTCGGCGACGATGGACAGAATTCTCGCAGCCGCAAAGGAGATCGCGCTGGCGCGCCGCAATCATGCCCCGCTCGCGACGCTCGAGGTTCCACCCAGGGATGAGGCGGAGGGTTACCAGATCCAGCGTGCACTGCACGACCTGCTGCTGCCCCATATCGGCGCACTGGTCGGCTACAAGATCGGCTGCACCAGCCAAGTCATGCAGGACTACATGCAGATCGACCATCCCTGCGCCGGCGGCGTGTTCGATAAGGTCGTGTATGACAGCCGCGCAAAGCTGGCCACTTCCGACTATGTCCGCGTCGGCGTCGAATGCGAGATCGCCGTGCGGCTGAAGCGCGACCTTGCCCCTGGCGAAGCGCCGTTCACCGCCGAATGGGTGGGAGAGGCGGTCGATGCTTACGCTCCCGCGATCGAGATCGTCGACGACCGCTATGTGAAGTGGGAGACCATGGGCGCGCCGACGCTGATCGCGGATGATTTCTTCGCCGCCGGCTGCGTGCTTGGTGCCGCAGTCGATCGCGCCAATGTACCCGATCTTCGGGCGGTCGCCGGCCGCGCCCTCGTCAACGGCGAGGAGGTGGGCAAGGGCACCGGTGCCGACGTGCTCGGCCATCCCCACAACGCGCTCGCCTGGCTGGCCAATCATCTCGCCGCCGAAGGCAAGGGTCTGCATGCCGGCCAGCTCGTGCTCACCGGCAGCCTCGTGAAAACGCTGTGGCTGAAGGCCGGCGACAAGGTCCGGATGGAGCTGGACGGGCTCGGCGTGGTGGAGGCGAAGTTTACGTAAGGGCATAACGTCATTCCCCGCCGTCATTGCGAGGAGCGAAGCGACGAAGCAATCCAGAATTCCTCCGCGGAAAGACTCTGGATTGCTTCGCTGCGCTCGCAATGACGGAGTGTGTATCGGCGGCGTCCTCTAATTGCGGAGTCGCAGTCGTGGCCGCCAGCCATCGCGCCGCGACCAAAAATCATGCGGCCCCCGGCAGGGGAGCTGCCGGAGGCCGCGTAGAACATCTCGTTGTGCCTAGGTTCACAACGAGATGTGGGAGCTCTTAAAGAAACTCTTAGAAGGGCAGCAGCACGTCCATCACTTGCTGGCCGTAGCGCGGCTGTTGCACGTCCATGATCTGGCCGCGGCCGCCATAGGCGATGCGGGCCTGGGCGATCTTGGTGGAGTCGATGGTGTTGTCGCTCTGGATGTCTTCGGGGCGGACGATGCCGGCGACGATCAGCTCGCGGATCTCGTAGTTGACGCGGATCTCCTGCTTGCCTTCGACGACCAGGTTGCCGTTCGGCAGCACCTGGGTGACGACGGCGGCGACGTTGGTCTGCAGGGCTTCCTGTCGCGCCACGCTGCCCTTGCCGTCGCTGGAGGCCGTCGAGTCGGCTGTGAGGATGCGGCCGGGCAAAATCTTGTTGGCCTGGGTGATGGTCTTGGAGCCGATGAAGTCGGTGATGCCCGAGTCTTCCTTGTTGGTGCGGCTGCGCTGAGTCTCGTTCTCGATATTGGCCTTGTCGGTGATGTTCACGGTCACCGTCAGGAGGTCGCCGACCTGATGGGCGCGCTGGTCCTTGAAGAAGGCGCGGCTGCCGTTGCGCCACAGCGAGTTCGGATTGTAGGAGGCGACTTCCGGCTTCGGCATCGGCATCTGTACCGGCTTGTAGCCGGGCTGCGTCGTCGGATTGTCGATCGCCGACAGTTTCGGCTGCTCGCCGATCTGCGACAGGCGGTCGATCGAGGAGCACCCGCTCGCAAAGGCGAACGTTGCGAGCAGTGTGCCGGAGAGGGCGATACGACGAAGACGGGCCACGGAACTGAACTTGGACATGATTTACTCTGACTTGGCTTGTGCTTGCGCGATCTGGGTTGGCGAAACCGGGGTCTGGATCAGGCTTTGGGCGAGGGCGGCCGCTGCCGGCGTCTCCTCGTGCTTGAGGGATGAGGTCTGCTCGACCGCGGGCGCGGCCGGCGCGGACTGGCTCGCGCCCTGCACTGTGACCTGGCCACGGCCGGTGACGATGCCCTGGAGCGTGCGCTTGGACTGCATGTTGAGGACCGAGACGGTATCGCCCTCGGAGCCGCTGTCGACCGCCTTGCCGCGGGTGGTGAGGTAGAGGCCCGGCACCTGGTAGATGATGGTGACGTTCTGGTCGCGCTGCACGAGGTCGGGCTTTGCGATGTCGGCGACGCGGATCGGGGTGCCCGCCCGCATCGGATGACGGAGCTGCATGCCGACCGCGCGCTCGCGCGAGGCCGCTTCGCCCTGAACATCCGCCCTCGGGCGGCGCTCCAGGACGACGTCGGACGACTTCAGCATCTCGCTGCGGTCGATGTCGCGGGTCAGCACGGCGACCTCCACGGTCTCGATCGCGGCGCCGGTGAGGCGCAGCCTGGTCGGCGCGAGGCTGTTCTCGTTGTTGATCTCGAAGCTCAGGTCGAAGCGGCCGCTGCGCGCGTCATAGCGTGTGGCGGTCGCCTGGAGCGCGCCGGTGTTGGAGGCGTCCAGCCGCACATCGGAGACGCCGCGATCGAAGCTGACTGTGATGTTCGCGGCGTCGCCAAGTCCGAAGCGGTGCTCGAGCGCGGAGGCGACCGCGAGTTCGAGATCCTTGTTGGCAATCGTGCGCGCGAGCCGCGTGACCGTGACTTCCTTGAGGTCGCCGGTCATCACGCCGATGACCTGTTTTGCGCGCAGCACGCTCAGGACGTTCGCGACCGGCAGCGCGCCGGTGGTGCCGAGATCGGGCGAGCGATAGACCGGGATCTGCGCGGCAGAGCCCGCATTTTCGATGAGATCGCCGACCCGCACCACGTCGGAGGTGACGGTGATGCTGGCGCGCAGCGTCGGCGGCGCGATGCCGTCGTCGGCGGCGCACGCTGGTGCTGACAGCGCGAGCAGGGCGGCGAGAGTGGTGATGGTTTTGCGCATCATCGTTACTCCCTAGCGGAACAGCGCCGTGGTGGATTGCATCATCTGGTCGGCAGCACTGATCACCTTGGCGTTCATTTCGTAGGCGCGCTGGGCCGCGATCAGGTCGCTCATCTCCGAGACGACGTCGACATTGGCCTGTTCGAGGCTGCCCTGCGTGATCGTGCCGTAGCCCTCGGAGCTCGCGGTGCCGTCCTGCGGCGCACCGGAGGAGGGCGTCTCGGTGAACTGGTTGTTGCCGACCGGCTGGAGGCCCGCCTTATTGATGAAGCGCGTCAGCGCGAGCTGGCCGATGATGGACGAGGTCGACGAGCCCGGCAGTGTCACCGAAACCTGGCCCTGCACGTTGACGGTGAGGCCCGAAGCGTTGTTCGGGATCGTAATGGTCGGCTGCACCGGATTGCCCTGCGCGGTGACGATGCGGCCCTGGTTGTCCATCTGAAAGGTGCCATCGCGGGTATACTGGTAGGTCCCGTCAGGCATCAGGATCTTGAAAAAGCCCTCGCCTGAGACCGCCAGATCGAGATCGTTGCCGGTTTGCGACAGCGTGCCTTGCGTCATGCTGCGCGGCGTTCCGACCGTCTTGACGCCGCCGCCGATATCGACGCCGACCGGCAGGATTGTGCCCTGGTCGGACGACTGCGCGCCGACGCGGCGGATGTGCTCGTAGATGAGGTCCTGAAACGCCGCGGTCTGCTTCTTGAAGCCGGTGGTGCGCAGGTTCGCGATGTTGTTGGAAATGACCTGCACGTTGAGTTCCTGTGCCGCCATTCCGGTCGCAGCGGTGTGAAGCGCTTGCATGTCAATCGTCTCCTGATGGCGTTACGCTGGAACGTCGGCGAGCTTCTCGATCGCCGATTTGTGCATGTCGCTCTGCTGCTGGAGCAGGTTGGCGACCTGGGTGTACATCCGCATCACCTCGACCATCCGGCTCATCTCGCCGACCGAATTCACGTTCGACTTCTCGATGTAGCCCTGGCGCACGGTGGACTTGGCGTCGGCCTGCTGGTTCGCCGAACCCTGGGCGTAGAGATTGGCGCCCTGCTTGGCGAGTTTCTGCGGATCGTCGAAGGCGACCATGCGGATCTTGCCGCGGATGGAGTCGACACGGGCCGTGCCCTCGAGCACTGTCACTGTGCCATCGGGCGCGACGTTGATGTCATGGTCGGTCGGCTGGAAGGTGATCGGGCCGGCATTGCCGAGCACGAGATTGCCATCCGATGTGACGAGCTGGCCCTGGTTGTTGAGCGAGAACTTGCCGTCGCGGGTGTAGCGCTCGCCGCCGGCGGTCTGCACCGCGAAATAGGAATTGCCGTCGACCGCGAGGTCGAGCGGGTTCTTGGTCTCCTCCATCGGGCCCTGGCCGACGTCGCGGAAGGTGCCGCGGTCCTGCACATAGGAGACCCGGCGGTCGGAGCCGACGAAATTATCTTCATGCGCGCCGGAGTTGAGGAATTCCTCAAACAGCGTGCGATCGGCCTTGAAGCCGTTGGTGTTGGCATTGGCGACGTTGTTGGCGATGACATCCATCTGCCGTTCCAACGTCATCTGCCGCGATAAACCGACCAGAAGCGCGTTCTGCATCGGATGGTTCTCCCCTGTGGAGGTCCTGCTTCGCCGCTCTCCCAAGCGTCTTGGCCGACCCGTCGATGAGACCTTCGGGCTCTCCCAAACCGTCCGGTCTCGGCCTTTCCTGAGCGAAAGCCGTGCCAACGCAGAAAGGGACGTATTTACAGGTGCTTAGGTGTTTGGAAGGGGTGGGCGAGGGGCGGCAGAAAGGTTCTGTTGACCATGTTTGCCCGGCAGATTTTTCCTAGCGCAGGGGCAATCGAAAGGTTCTGTTAACCATCATTACCTTAGCGTTTGCAGCTATGAGGAGCGCGTTGCGCGCTGGGGCATTTGTATCGCGTCACTGGCCGACCAGAGGCTTCGCTCTCTCAGACCCTTTATAGTGAGCGAGCGCGGCGACCATGGCAGAGAACGAAGCGGAAGGCGGCGCAGCCACTGACGGCACTGAGGCGGCCCCGCCGAAGAACAAGCTCAAGCTCATCATCATCGCTGTCGCCGTGCTCGCCATTCTCGGCGGTGGCGCGGCGACCTGGTTCCTCTTCCTCCGTCACGGCGATGATGAGCACCATGCCGAGGTCGCGCCGCCGCCGAAGCCGCCGGCCTTCGTCGACGTGCCCGACATGATGGTCAACCTCGCCGGCGTGCCCGGCGAGCGCGTGCAATATCTGCGGCTGAAGATCGTGCTCGAATTGAAGGAAGAGAAGCAGATCGAGGCGATCAAGCCGACGATGCCGCGCGTCACCGACATCTTCCAGACTTATGTGCGGGAACTCCGCCCCTCCGACCTCAACGGCTCGGCCGGCATCTTCCGCCTCAAGGAAGAGCTGACCAAGCGTGTCAACGCGGCGGTCGCGCCGATCCAGGTCAGCGCGGTGCTGTTCAAGGAAGTCGTGGTGCAGTGAGGGTAATGGGCTAGCGCCATGGCGGGCAACGATCCAGTCGACCAAGATGCCATAGCCGCCCAATGGGAGGCCTCGCTTGATTCCGAGGATCCCGCGGAGGCCGCGAAGGCTGCTGCCGAGAACGAACTATCCGAGACCATGGCCCTGCAATGGGCGGCCATGGTCGAGGACGGCAGCCGCGATCTCGGCAACGGCAAGAACTCAGGCGAGCGGGTGCTGTCGCAGGAGGAGATTGACAATCTCCTGGGCTTCACCGTCGGCGACGTCACGCTCGACGACCATTCCGGCATTCGCGCGATCATCGATTCGGCGATGGTTTCCTACGAGCGTCTGCCGATGCTCGAAATCGTCTTCGACCGCCTGGTGCGGTTGCTGACGACTTCCTTGCGCAATTTCACCTCCGATAACGTCGAAGTCTCGCTCGATCGCATCACCTCGGTGCGTTTCGGCGACTACATGAACTCGATCCCGCTGCCGGCCGTGCTCTCGGTGTTCAAGGCCGAGGAGTGGGAAAACTTCGGCATGGCGACCGTCGATTCCAGCCTGATCTATTCGATGATCGACGTGCTGCTCGGCGGCCGCCGCGGTACGAGCCAACTCCGCATCGAGGGCCGGCCCTACACCACGATCGAGACCGAACTGGTCAAGCGGCTGGTCGAGGTGGTGCTGGCCGATGCCGAACAGGCATTCCGCCCGCTGTCGCCGGTGACCTTCACGATCGACCGCCTCGAGACCAATCCGCGTTTCGCCGCGATCAGCCGTCCCGCCAACGCCGCGATCCTGGTGCGCCTGCGCATCGACATGGAAGATCGTGGCGGCAACATCGAATTGCTGCTGCCCTACGCGACGATCGAGCCGATCCGGGGCGTCCTGCTCCAGATGTTCATGGGCGAGAAGTTCGGCCGCGACACGATCTGGGAAGGTCATTTCGCGACCGAGATCGTGCAGGCCGAGATCGCGGTCGACGCAGTGCTTTACGAGGCCGACATCCCGCTCAAGCAACTGATGCGGCTCAAGGTCGGCGACACGCTGCCACTGGACATGCGCGCGGATGCCAACGTGACCGTACGCTGCGGCAGCGTCACGCTCACCGAAGGGCGGATGGGACGCGTCGGCGACCGCGTCGCGATCCGTGTGACGAAACCCCTGCGCAAGCCAGGTACGACACTTGCGATGTTCGAGAAGGCCGACGAGCAGAACAAGATGATGGAGGCACCATGAACCACTCCTTAGGCATGGCGATCGAGATGCTGGTCGCAATCCTCCTGATGCTGACGATCGGCTACTGCATCCTGCTCAACAAGCGGCTGACGCGTTTGAAGGCGGACGAGCATTCGCTGAAGGCCGTCATCGCCGAGTTGATCACCGCGACCGAGATCGCCGAGCGCGCGATCGGCGGGCTGAAGCTCGCCGTTCGCGACGTCAACGAAAATCTCGGCAGCCAGCTCGCCGCCGCAACACAGATGTCCGACCAGCTCTACCGCCAGCTCGGCGAGGCCGACAACGTGGTTCGGCGCCTCTCCAAGATCGCCATCGCCGCACGCCCCGTGACGAATCCGGAAGCAGCAGCCCCGGTCGCAAAGCCCTCGGCGGCGAAGGCGGTGGCGGCGGCTGCAGAAGCCTTCACCGAGCGCAGAAGATCCAACGGGATTGCCGCATAAAAGTCGCCGCATGAAATCCTTCCGTAACATCCGCGTCATTCCCGTCGTACTGATCGCAGTCGCCGCCCTCGCCACGCTGAAGGTCGCGGGCCTCGTGATCAACGGCGGCTATGTGTTCGACTATCAGCCGAACACGACCAAGAAATCCTGGGCTCAGGAGAACCTCAACTTCCCGACCGGCCGCGAAGACCCCGACATCACCGGCTCGACGCACGGCGCGCCGAAGGAGGCGTCCAAGGAGGATGCGCCGAAACCGGCCGCGCCCGAGACCAAGCCCGAAGGTCAGGTAATCAAGCCGGAAGAATCCCGCGAGCAGACCTCGCCCGCCGAGCGCGCGATTCTGGAGCGCTTGCAGAACCGCCGCCAGGAGCTCGAAGCGCGCCAGCGCGAGATCGACATTCGCGAGAGCCTGTTGAAGGCGGCCGAGAAGCGCATCGAGTCCAAGGTCGAGGAGATGAAGGCGGTGGAATCCCGCATCTCCGCCACAGCGGCCGAGCAGAAGGCGGCGGAAGCTCAGCGCCTGAAAGGCCTCGTGACCATGTATGAGAGCATGAAGCCCAAGGACGCCGCGCGTGTGTTCGATCGCCTGGAGATGGGTGTGCTGATCGAGATCGCGACGCAGATTGCGCCGCGCAAGATGTCGGACATCATGGGCTTGATGCAGCCCGAGGCTGCCGAGCGGCTGACGGTCGAGATGGCCCGCCGCGCCGGTGGCGGAGGAGACCGCTCTGCCGATGCGGCCGATCTGCCCAAGATCGAGGGACGCCCGACGCAAAAGCCGAATTGACATGGAGGGGCTTCCCGCTCCACCGCGATGGGGCTGGGGGCTGAAGTTCGCGGTGGAGCGGAGCCGGCGAACCTCAATACGCAAGCGAAGCCCCCGGCGAGGCCAATCTGCGTTTGTGATTCGGGCGTGTTGGCGGCTAATCCGAGGCGTTGTTGGTTCGCCCATGACCACCCGCTCAGCGCACCACTCCCCTCCGTCCCGCGTTTCTCTGCAGTGCAACATCGGTCGCTGCGAGAATGGATTAAGGCGCCATTAGCTTCTGCGGCGCATGCTTCTCCGCATGAGAGTTGCAATGGCCGCACTTGTTGCTCTCCTCGCGCTTCATTACGTGGACGAGCAATTATTCGGCGCCCGGTATACCCGAGGCGCAACCGCGATGCTGTCTCAGATCATGAGGTCGTTCGGCTAAGGCGCGTCCAGACCGTTTGTCTAGTTCGCGACCCGCGGCTGACCCCCGCGACCTCCGATTCTGGCAGCCGTCGCGTCGAACCACTTTCCGATAGGAAGCGGCGTCCCGCATCGTTGCTTGATCAGCTCCGCCTTCGTGACACGCGTCACCAGATGCAGAGTGCTATGGCAACAGGAGCATTCGTAGACCTTCAGAGCATATCCTCTGGCGACTGGAACGAGAGCTACGAGTGCTCTTGCCCTGCTGCATATGATGCAATTGGCTTCCCCGCGCATCGATCGAGCCCCCGCCTGATCAATCGAAATCGGATCGTCACGATGCTATTTCATTCTGAGTCGCTCACCGGTAGCAACATCTCAATGGTTGAGCGGGCGCGCTTGGAAAACCTTACCGTGTAGATCGTTCTCACTCAGTGACTGAAGAGCCTGCCGTTGCGGATGCAGTCAGATGGCGCTTCACGTTCTGAACGTGCGATCAGTTGACGCGCACAAATGTGAGATGGACGACAGTCGCACAGCGCACACGGGGACTAGCGTGGGGCCATTCGCTAATCAGCGGCGCGGAGGGAGCGATGAACCACTGCTCATCCATAGCGGAGCGCGCAATTGAGGCCATCAATCGTCTGCTGATCGCGGCGATGACGTCCGCCTGGACATCGACCTTGAGTCATCAGCACGCATTGCCGCCCTCTGAGTCTGAGGGGGATGACAGTGACGATGACGTTTGTTCCCGGCAGCAGAGCTGCTCACCGTCGGATTGGATCGGCAGGCCACATTGAAGGAGCCTTGCCATATAACCAAAGTTCGCGATCAACACACGACGTTGTGAGGCATTGAATGAGCCCCGATGCGGTGCCGGGTCTGGTTTGGGTCAGCGATCTCCGATACGAGCGCGCCAGCGGGCTTCGAAAGTGTCGTAGTCCACGGCCCAAGCTTGCGAGTTCAATGGATTGGTCGGACTTGCTGCCACCGCGCCTGTCGCGTCCGCATCCATAACTGGTCGTGCCGAATTCTGCTTCGGCCACTCCAGCTCCGATTTAGGAAACATCGGCTTGCCCTCGTACCAGCATTTCCGTCCGTCGATGATGCGGTAGGACCACCAGCGTCCCTGCGTCGACGAAGGTATCGCGCTGCTGCATTGCTGCTTCGCCACGACAGCGGGTATGCCGGCTGGCAAAAGCCAGGCCGCGCACGCGGCAAGGGCGACCGATGGGAGCTGGTTCCTCATCGGTCTGTAAAGGAACTGTTTCGCTGCTGTAAGCGATTTACGGCAACGACCAAGTCTGGACGTTCGAGAACTTCGATCAGCTTATCGAGAACACGCTCAGTGCTCTGAGGTCGCGGTTGGAGATATTCTTCGAGGATTGATTGAGCTTCGCTAATCGCATCAAGTGCCAATTGTTGATCGGTCATTATTGCTTACCCATCCACAAATTCACCCCGGATAAGAGGTAGAAAAGATCAAGTCACTTTTGGGGAATATTCACGTTTTCCTCAGGCCTATGATCAAATTTTGTTTCGATCGGAACCTGCGGGAAAGAAGTCCGCCGGTCGAAATTTTTCAAACCATCAGTTCATGATGAAAGGCGGGCAGAGCGGTTGCCTCATGAACGGCAATCGGCGGATCAGCGAAGTCGTGCCCAGGCGCAAGCGGCTCAACTGCTGGGGCTCGGAGAAGTCCCGGGTGTGCTGCGTTTGCATCGACCGACGAAGGGGCAGGGGGCAGCTCTGCGAACCCGATGGCGCCCGGGCCCTTGGCATCGGCCAATTCGACCTTGAAGCGAAAGACCTCTTCAGCGCTGAGCACTGCCAGAGGGTGTGAGTCCGGGAGCGGGGGGGCTGGATCTGACGCTTCAGAATGATCCGCGGCGGTCTGAGTGGGCGCGATGCCTTGCTCACTTCCTGCACTGGAGACCGGATTGGCCGCGAACGAAAAAACAAAATGGTCGCTGTTGGCGAGATGGTCGGCATCAAGTCTGCTGATCGTCTCAGGCTTCGGTTCAGCCTGGCTGATGTTGTCCCCGCTTTTACCGGTCGTCGTCAGGCTGCTGGAACTGCTCGCGGCCACGTCGATTTGGCTGGCGTCGTTCGTTGAGGCTGGACTGGCTGCCGAGTGAAGTGTCTGACTGGCGTCGCTTCCGCCAGCTGTGCCGTCTTGTTTCGATGTCCCGTCGGTTGGTGGCGGATCCGTTTGCGTTGCGGTGGCTGGGTTGTCGAGGTCCCGGAAGCCTGCCCCGTGGATGGTAATCGTCACAACCTGCGGGGTGCCGTCGATCGTGGTCACCGTGAAGGTGTCGGTCAGCGTGTCACATGCCTTGAGCGCCTGGACCGCGCAATTGTCCTCGTCGAGTGTGTAAGTCCAGACGCCCGCCGCCGTCATCGTGAAGGTGCCGTAGCCGTGCGTGCTGCACTTTGGCGCGCAAACCGCCGTGAACAAGTTGGCCGGATTGTCGACGTCGGTGTCGGTGAGCGTGCCGGTGGCCTTCGGTGCCTCCGGCGTCCTGCAGAAGGGCTCGGTTACCGAGCCCGTGGTGGTACCGGAGATGATGGCGGGGTCGTTGGCGCCGTGGATGGTGATCGTGACCACCTGCGGCGTGCCGTCGATCGTCATCACCGTGAAGGTGTCGGTGAGCTTGTCGCAGGCATTGAGCGCCTGCACCGCACTGTTGCTGTTGTCGAGCGTGTAGGTCCAGACGCCCGCCGCCGTCATTGTGAAAGTGCCGTAGCCTTTCGCACTGGCCTCGGGCGAGCACACCGCAGTGAACGTGTTGGCCGGATTGTCGACATCAGTGTCGGTCAGCGTGCCGCACGCGGTCGGCATACCCGGCTTACAGCCGGCCGCTTCGATCACGCATCCGGTCGTCTTGCCGGAGATGATGGCGGGATCGTTGGCCCCATGGATGGTGATCGTCACTACCTGTGGCGTGCCGTCGATGGTGGTCACGGTGAACTTGTCGGTCAATGTGTCGCCGACATTGAGCGCCTGTACTGCACACTTGCTGTTGTCGAGCGTGTAGGTCCAGACGCCGGCCGCCGTCATCGTGAAGGTGCCGTAGTGGCCAGCTTCGGGCGAGACGATCGGCGCAAAGGTGTTGGGCGTATTGTCGACGTCGGTGTCGGTCAGCGTGCCGGTCGCGGTCGGAATTCCCGGATTGCAGCCGGCAGCCTCGGTCACGGAGCCGGTCGTGTCGCCCGAGACGATCGCGGCATCGTTGGCGCCGTGGATGGTGACCGTCACAACCTGCGGCGTACCGTCGATGGTCGTCACGGTGAATGTGTCGGTCAACGTGTCGCCGACATTGAGCGCCTGCACCTTGCTGTTGGCATTGTCGACCGTGTAGGTCCAGACGCCCGCCGCCGTCACCGTAAACGTGCCGTAGCCGCCCGTGCTGGCCTTTGGCGAACTCACGGCTGTGAAGGTGTTGGGCGTATTATCGACGTCTTTATCGGTGAGTGTGCCTGTCGCGCTCGGTGTTCCGGTCGCGGCATTGGCAACGCCGCCCGCTTCGACTGACGAACCGGTCGTGACGCCGGAAATGATGGCGGCGTCATTGACGCCATCGATGCTGATTGTGAAGGTCTGAGAAGTGGACTGGTTGCCGTCCGAGACCGTAATGACAAAAGGATCCGTCGTGGGCGCCGTCAGCGCGTTGATCGCGTCACTGTTTGGTACGAAGGTATAGGCGCCGCTGGCGCTGTTGACATAGAGCGTGCCATAGGGGCTGCCTTTCGACACATCATATGTCACTCCAGCCAGGACCGTATCGCCGACGGTCCCGCCGCTGATACCGAAGACGAGCGGCGCGCCACTGGCGCTGCTCGCGCTGAACGTTCCGCTGGTCGCAGTGAAGTTGTCAAACACCGCCGTATCGAGTTCGACCGGTCCCGACTGAATATTGAACGTCGGCGGCGAATGAAAGATCTCGGGAACGACGATGGTGCTAGGCAGTATGATCGGAAGCGAATGTAGCTGCGCAGGAGCATCGGGCTCTGTGAAATTGATTGGCTCCAACGGCAGCCCCTCCGGGAAGGGAGTCGTGCCGGAGCCCTTTGGCCCGATCTCCCTCGAGAGATTGGCCCACACGTCATGCTCCGCCGCCTGGAGCTCCTCCATGCGAGCCGGGGTATTGGCGACTTGGCTGATGCTGACTGAAGACCCGACCTTGTTGAGTACGACCGTCTCGCCGGGATCCTCGACAATGATGTGTCGCGGGATCGCCTCCTTGGTCACGAGCTCGAACGTGCCGTGCTCGACGTCCTTGTACGTGATGCTGTCATTGTCCAGGAACGTGATGTTCGCGTCTGCGGCCTCGGCACCCTTCAGCATCGAGAACATCAATGCTCCGAGCGTCAGCATTCCGAACCCGCCCGTATGGATCCGGCCGCGAATGCTCCCGACCGGGGTTTCGAGCGTGAGGGCACCGCTCTTGGCCGACCGGCCGGCAACGAAAGCAAAGGTGCCTTTGGATATCGTGAACAGGGCCGAACGCGAGGTGCCGTCGAAATCGCAGACGAATTCGCTCAGCTCCATGCGAGCGTCGCTGGAGAGGTTGAAGATGGTGTCGTCAATGAAGCGGATGCCGACCCGCCCGTCGGCGGCAGTCTCGATCACGTCACCGAGGCAGAGTGGATCGCCAACCACGATCTGGGTGGCGACGCCGCTCGCACGCCTCAGGATGCCGCAACCGATCGCCGTGTGAACGGTGCCGATTATCTTCGGAGGCGCGACCACGGAGGTCACGTCTCCGGCCTCAACGCCGGACGCAACTAACATAGCCTTCGACCTCGTCAGTCGAGGAACTCAGACTCGGCGCGGCGCCTTTTTTCTTTCGTTCTGGTCTGCCCTCGCCACGAGATCAACAAATCATGGCGCCGGCAGCCCAAGGCTTGCCCGCCGAAATCCTGATTGAGATGACCCAAGTCGATTCAAGAAAGAGACGCGTTCAGCGCGAGGTCGCCGTGAACCACTTTCGTCTCGCGGGGAGTCCGGCCCCTTCCATCGAAGCGATTTGCGTTTCCAAATGAGAGGTAGTGCAATTTTCGCGGTATTCCGGATCTGCGGAACAAAAATAGGCCGGCGGGGTGGATTTAACAACAATTAAATTATAGTATAAGGTGTTGTACTTGCGAGTTCGGAAAAGCCGCAGGATTTGAAACGAAGATCTTCTCGATGAAGGGGGAGGTCATGCGTGCACATTCGATATTTGGATTGGTGGTCGCTTTCATTCTCCCGCTCGCCGGCTTTTTGCCCGAAGCTGCGCGTGCGCAGGTCGATTCCGCCAAGCCTGGTCTTCAGAACTTTTCATCGCAGCCAATCGGGAAGGTCGTAACCGCCACGGGCTCCGTCACGATCGAGCACGCGAATGCGGTCGTTGTTCAGGCCAACCTGCCCCCCCAAGCCAATCAGACGAAAGTTGGCGATCTCGTCTATCTGGGGGACGTGGTGCGGACGGCGAATGACGGTCGAATAGGCATCAACTTTACCGACGGCAGCTCGTTCAATCTGTCGAGCAATGCGCACATGACCTTGGACGAGTACGTCTACGACCCAAACGGAAAGTCCAATTCGACTTTCTTCAGCTTGGCCAAAGGGACGTTCACCTTCGTTGCTGGCAAGGTCGCGAAAACTGGTGACATGAAGATCGACACCCCGGTCGCCACAATGGGCATCCGAGGCACCATACCCCATGTCGAGATCTCCGATAACGGGTCGGTGAAGTTTTCTACCCTCATCGAAGAGGGCAAGAGCAAGACGACGAAGAAATCCGCAGCATCCACTGGGCCATCCGAACAGAAAGCCGACCGCAAGCTCAACTTGAACATCTGCCGACGGTGCTAGAAGCCTTCACCACGGATAGAGACTTCCCAATCCGTGATCGGGGATCCTGATATGAGGCCGAGCGCGACAGGAACCATCACCGGCGTCGTGGCGTCTGGTCTCGTCCTGCTATCGCTTGAGCTGCCGGCGGTGGCACAGGCGCCGAAGCAGGAGGGGAGCTATCTCAAGACGATTGAGCAGTGCAACAGCGTCGCGCGTGAATCGCTCGAAGCGCGAATTGATGGTTGTACCGCCTTCATCGACGCGCACGGAAGCGCGACGAAGGCCCTGGCCATCGCCTATAACAATCGTGGCAACGCTTATGCCGAAACGAGAGACTATGATCGCGCTATCCGCGATTTCGATCGATCGATCGAGCTCAATCCGGGCTACGTCAAAGCCTTCAACAACCGCGGTGTGGCCCAGCTGATGAAAGGCGAATACGACCTCGCGATCGGGTCTCTGGATGAGGCCATCAAGCTCAATCCTAACTACGCCGAGGCCTTCGCGAACCGTGCAGAGGCCAACCTGCGAAAGAACGCGTACGATCGTGCGGCGCAGGATTACGACCAGGCCATTCGTGTGCGGCCAGATCTGGCGGGCGCGTGGAGCGGACGCTGTTGGGCCCGAGCCATGCTGGGCGCTCTGCAGGCCGCGCTCGACGACTGTAACAAGGCGCTTCAATCGGTATCGAGCAATGCGGCAACGTACGATTCACGTGCTCTTGTGCACCTGAAGATGCGCCAGCTCGCCGCGGCCATCGATGACTATGGCTCGGCGCTGCGGCTCGAGCCGAAGCTGGCGAGTGCGCTTTATGGTCGCGGCCTCGCCCGGCTCAAACAAGGCGACAAGGCTGGCGGTGATGCCGATATCGTGGCGGCAGAGACAATTCAGCCCAGGATTGGCGACGATTTCGCGCGCTACGGCGTGCGGTAGATGCTGCGGCCCGCGGTCGCGCACATGGACTGACTGTCGAGGTATCAAAATCCTGTATTCAAGCAGGTTCGATGGTGCTTAGACTTCACCTACGTCATGACGTGACGGGCGCTGGCTTACGGACTCCGCCCGCCGCTTTGGAGTAGGCATGCTCTTATGGCCCGCCTCCAACTCTTGAATCTTTCCGTTCTTCCCCACACTCGGGGGCGGGCCTTTGTTTTCAAGACAACCGTGGGTCGCGAACTGTTGACCCTGCGGAAGTCATCGGCTGTCGTGACGACGGCTGCGTGAGGCGAATGGCGGACTTCGATCGGCCGGGCCCCTCACGGACCGCCTGATTGCCGGCGGATGTCTTCGAGCAGGCTGCGCATCGCATCGATCTCCTTGCCGAAGCCTGCCCAATCACCGGACTTCAATCGCTCCATGGCCTGATTGTAGTGGGCTAGCGCCTCCTGCGCGCGTGCTGCCGCGGCTCCTTCGCTGGGCAACTCTGCGGTCGAACCCGGCACTGCCGTTGCGGGACCGCTGTTCGCGAAGAGTGCCGACAAAGCCTCCTCAAGCGTTTCCTTCATGACGACGTGCTCGCCATAGGCGGCAATCACCCGTTTCAGCTCAGGCAAATGCCCTTGCTCGGCCCGCAAATATAGTGGCGACACGTAGAGGATTGAATTCTCGATTGGGATCACGAGGAGGTTTCCTCTGATCACCCGCGATCCCATCTGGTTCCACAGCGAGATCTGCTGGGATATCTCCGTGTTCTGATGAATGCGCGCCTCGATCTGAAATGGTCCGTAGACCAGCTTCTCCTTGGGAAATTCGTACACGATCAGCTTGCCATAGCCGGGCTCGTCGCAGCGCGCAGCGAGCCATGCGATCATGTTGTCGCGGCGGCTCGGTACCATCGGGATCATCAGAAAGAACTCGGCTTGCGCTTCGCCAGGCAGGCGCATGATGATGTAGTAGGGCGCCATCGCGGTCGTGCCGTCCATTGAAGAGATGCCATCGCCGGCCGGCTGGCGCGGGAATTGCCAGAGGTCCTCGCGATTGTAGAAAACATCGGCAGATTCCATGTGATAGGTCTGGAAAAGCCGAGCCTGGATGAGGAACAGGTCCTCGGGATAGCGAATGTGCCTTTGCAGATCGGCCGGCATTGCCGTGAACGGCTTGAAGAGAGCCGGGAAAATTCGACGATAGGTCGCAGCGATCGCGTCTGCCTGGTCCATCAGATAGAAGTCGACGGTGCCGTTATAGGCATCGATGATCACCTTCACCGAATTTCTGATGTAGTTGAGATTGTTGAGGCCGGACGCGCGCTGCGCGTAAGGAAAGTATTCGCTGGTCGTGTAGGCGTCCTGAATCCAGAACAGCCGGCCCTCGCTGACGACGAGGTAAGGATCGCGATCCAGAATCAGGAAGGGGGCAATCGTGCTGACCCGCTCCTGGATGTTGCGTCGGATCATGATCCGGCTGCCGTCGCCGATGTAGTCTGAAAGAAACAGGTTCACGTCGTTGAAATGGTGGGCGAAGATCAGTCGCCGTACTATGCTCGACAGCGGAACGCCGCCGACGCCGTCATAGGACGCATAGACGTTGTTCTTCCCCTTCGGATAGTCGAACTCCGGCACGGTTGCCTTGACGATGACGTAGTCCTCGGTCTGCTGCCCGTAGTAGATGCGCGGCTCGCGTATGTCGGGACCTCCCTGCGCGACCGGAGGAACGTCGTGCAGATAGAGCAGCGGAAGCCCTTCGCTGCTCTTCTGGGTGACCGGACTCATCACCGCACCATTGCCGTGGGTGAACAGGATGTGGCGGTTGACCCATGTTTGCGCATTGGGCGGCAGAAGCTCGGAATTCAGCTCGCGCGCCGAGAGTATCACGCTCTGGTAGGTTCCGCCGAGCCAGTAGCGGTCGACATCGAGATTGCGCAGCTTGTAGTAGGTGCGGATCTCCTGCAATTGCGCGTAAGTGTCGGCCAATGGTTGCCAATCCCACAGCCTTATATTTTCGATCGTAGCCTTGTTGGCCTCGAGCGTGCTGAAGGTCAGTGTCTGGTCCGCAGGGAACGGCTTCGGTGTGATCCGATTGAGATTGTAGGCCTCCCGGGTCAGCGCGATGTTGCGTTCGATGTAGGGACGCTCCCAGTCCAGCTCGTTTGGTTTGACATAGAACCGTTCAAAAACCGCGGGAATGATGCCCGATAGCAGGAATGCGGCGCTGAACAGCAGCGCAATCGCGGCGGTGGGGAGGCGGTAGGTGCGCACCCACAGGTTAGCCCATGCGGCCAAGGCGGCGACGATCGACAACGCGATCAGGATCCACAGGACCGGCAATTCGACGTTGGCGTCGGTATAGCCTGCGCCGACCACCACGCCGTTGTCGCCGAACAGCAGGTGGTAGCGGTCGAGGCCGTAGGACCACGCCTTCAGGCCGAAGAAAAGGCCAAGCAGCGCCGAACCGTGGGAGATCGCCGCCGGCGACATTCGCTGGGCCCGGTCCTCGATGTCGCCATGCACCCAATAGACAAATCCGGCGAACAGTGCGCTCAGGACGAGCGTCAGCATTGCCCAGTTCTTGATGGCGACAAAGGCGGGTAGGGAGAACAGGTAGAAACCGATATCCTTGCCGTACAGGGGATCGTTGCTGCCGTAGGGCACCTGATAGATGAACCTGAGCAGCGTGATCCAGTTGCCGACCTCGCCCCAGGCGACAAGCAAGCCGAAGAGGCCGCTGCTGACGGCGATCACGCCGCGCCACGGCAGTCGCTCGCGCAGGAATTCAAGCGGATCAGGCTGAGCCGCAGAGGCCGCAAGTGTTGGGACAAAGGCCGCAGGCAATCGGGGTCGCCGCCCGGCAAGACCAAGCGCAATCCGCGCGTTCAGCCACAAGATGGTGGCTGTCGCTGCGAAAACGACAAGGAAGCCGGCGGTTTTGGCGCCGATCGTGATCCAGAAGACCTGCCTGTAGCCGACCGAGGCGAACCACATCCAGTCGACCAGGACGTCGCTCACGAGAGCGAGCAGGATCAGACCAATGACGACGGCGATGGCCGCGATAATGAACCCCACCGCAGCACTGCGCCGCGGCGCCTTCTGGCCGGGGCCGGCGATCCCGATCGTCATGTCCGCACTATAGCAGAATGGCGCCGGGGCGGCGCTCCCTCAACGTGCGACCGATGGAGCGAACTGACGATAGGCTGGAGGCCCGGACTGGCCGTTTCGGGAACGATGGTGCGGCGCGGCGAGTGCAGGTCAAATCAATCCGACAGCATTAACAAGTCCTTAATTGGCGAAACCTTAAAGTCGAGGGCACGCGCCGGCCCCCATTGCCGGCAATGAATCGTCGGACCGGATGAAATGCCGCCAATGGCGCGACAGGCTGCCGCTGGATTTTGGTCGCAAGCCCGTGCCTTGGTACTGACCTCGGCGCTGGGCGCGCGCCGCTATGCCAGCTGCGTTGCGGTGCTGGCTGCCTGCCTGCTGATTGGATTGGTATCGCCTGCGCGCGCCGAGCCGGTGCAAGGTGAGGCGACGTTCTCGGCCGGCGGCGGCTTTGCGCGCCTCGTCATCAAGCTCGGCGAGGACGTTTCGTCCGAGGTGACGACTGCGGGATCGATCCTGATCATCCGCTTCGAGCGACCGGTCGATGTACCGGTCGATCGCATTCCGGAAGGCGCACCCGACTACGTCAACTCCGCGCGGCGCGATCCTGACGGCAGCGCGATCCGGCTGTCGCTGGCGCGCCGTGTCACTGTCAACACCATGAACGCCGGTGAGCGGACCTTCGTAGACCTTCTGCCCGAGGGCTGGAAGGGCGCACCGCCGAGCCTGCCGATGGACGTGGTGAAGGAACTCTCCGAGCGCGCGCGCGCTGCCGAGCGTGCGCTGCGCGCCCAACGCGTGGCCGCCGAGACCAAGAAGCGCCCGCCGATCCGCGTTCGCGCGTCGGTGCAGCCGACCTTCGTGCGCTTCGTGTTCGAGATGCCCGACGGTGTCGGCGTGTCCTCGGTGCTCAACGAGCAGAAGCTGACGCTCGCCTTCAACGCCAACCTCAACTTCGATCTCGCTGATGCGGTCGTGGCAGCTCCGCCGAACGTCGCCTCGATCAAGCAGAAGGCCGACATCGACCAGACCAATGTCGAGATCACGTTGATCGGCGAGGCCGACGTGCACTCTTTCCGCGACGACAAGAATTATGTCGTCGACGTCGCCTTCCAGCCGGACAAGAACAAGGCCGCGACGACGGCCGAGCAGGTCCTGGCACCGGCAAAGCCGGCCGCGGCGCAAGGATCGCACGCGGCGGCTGAGAAGAAGGAGATGCCACGCGAGATCGCGCCGCCGACCTCTGAGACCATCGCGCGCGAGGCCAAGATCGTGGTGAAGCCCGAGACTGCCGGCGCGCCGCCGGCTGCCGAGGCGCCGAAGCCCGCGCCGGTGCAGGCCGCGCCCGAGCCTGTCGCGGCTGAAGCTGCGCATCCGGCCGAGGTGCCGAGAGCTGCGCCGCCGGTCGCCGAGGCCGCCGCGCCAAAACCGATGGCCGCCGAAGCGCCGAAGGAGCCGGTCGTGGACGCGCCGAAGGACATGGCGAAGGCCGTCGAGGTGCCGCCTCCGGCCGTCTCGCAGGACACCGCGCCCAGCGTCGACGCCCGCCGCGACAGCGACGGGCTGCGCGTGGCGTTCCCGCTCTCGGTTTCGACACCCGCCGCCGCATTCCGTCGCGGCGACACCGTCTGGCTCGTATTCGATACACAGAAAGCCATCGACGTCGAGCCGATCCGCGCCAAGGGCGGCGCGATGATCGGCGAGGTTAGCCGCACGCCGCTCGACAAGGGCCAGGCCATCCGCATCCGCCTCAACCGGCCGCTGGTCTATTCGCTGTCGAGCGAGGAGAACGGCAAGGAGACCAACTGGCTCCTGACGCTCGCCGACAAGATCCAGGCGACGCCGCTGCCCTTGATGATGATGCGCAACATCACTGACCCCGCGCTCGCCAATATTGCGATCCCCTTCGCCAATCCGGGCCTGCTGCACAAGCTGACCGATCCCGACGCCGGCGACACGCTTTACGTCGTCACCGCGCCGCGGCCGGTGCGCGGCTTCATCAAGCGGCAGGACCTGGTCGATCTCTCGCTGCTCGAATCCGCGCACGGCATCGCCATTCGTCCAAACTCCGACGAGGTCGGCGTCGAGGTTGGCTCCGACAAGGTGATCCTCGGCAAGAAGGGGGGGCTGACGCTCTCGCCGGTCGACGTCTCCGCCGAGCGCGCGCCGACCGCGGTGCGGCCGGTCTTCAACATCGAGGAGTGGCGCAAGGGCCAGTCCGAGCTGTTCATGAACCGCCAGAGCGCGCTGGTCGCAGCGATCGCGGCGGTCGAGCCGGCGCAGCGCTCGATCCCGCGGCTTGACCTCGCGCATTTCTACATGTCGCGCGGCATGTATCACGAGGCCAAGGCGATGACCGACGTCATGCTGGCCGATCCCCTCAACAAGGAGGAATCCTCGGCGCTGATCATGCATGCGATCGCGAGCATCCTGATCGGGCGTCCCGGGCAGGGGCTGAAGGATCTCTCCAATCCCGTGATCGGCAACAGCCATGACTCGCAGCTCTGGAAGGCGCTCGCCTATGCGCGCCAGGGCAAATGGGCGGATGCGCGCGAAAAGTTCAAGAATGTCGAGTTCGCCATCGCCTCGCTGCCGCTCGACGTCCAGCGCATCGTGACGATGGATGCGATGCGGGCCTCGCTCGAAGTGAAGGACTATGCCGGCGCCTCCAAGCGGCGCAGCGAGCTCGAGGTCGTCGGCGTGCCGCCGGACATGGCGCCGTCCTTTGCGGTGCTGCGCGGCAGGCTCGCCGAAGCGCTCGGCCACGACAAGGACGCGCTCGACGACTACAAGTTCGCGGTCGGCTCGGACGACCGGCCGGCCGCCGCCGAAGCCAAGCAGCTCGAGGTCGCGCTGCGGCAGAAGCGCGACGAGATCACCAAGGATGATGCGCTGCGTGAGCTCGAGACGCTCGCGATGACCTGGCGCGGCGACGCCATCGAGGTGAAGACGCTCCAGATGCTGGCGCGGATGTATGCCGACATGGGCCGTTACCGCGATGCGCTCGCCGCGGCCCGCACCGCGACAAAACTCCAGCCGAATGCGGACGCCTCGCGTCAGGCGCAGGATCTTGCGCAGGAGCTGTTCGCGCAGATATTCCTGAGCTCCAAGGGCGACGATCTTCCGCCGATCGAGGCGCTCGGGATGTTCTACGAGTTCCGCGAGCTGACGCCGATCGGCCGGCGCGGCGACGAGCTGATACGCAAGCTTGCCGATCGCCTGGCGTCCATCGACCTGCTCGACCAGGCCGCCGAGCTCCTGCAATACCAGGTTGATCACCGCCTGGAAGGCGCGGCGCGCGCGCAGGTTGCGGCCCGCCTTGCGATGGTCTATCTCGCCAACCGCAAGCCCGACATGGCGATCTCGGCGCTGCGCGCGAGCCGCATCAGCGATCTCTCCGGCGAATTGCGCCAGCAGCGTCTGCTGCTCGAGGCGCGCGCGCAGAGCGACGTCGGCCGCCATGACCTCGCGCTCGACATCGTCTCCAACGTCACCGGCCGCGAGGCCATTCGCCTTCGCTCCGACATCTTCTGGGCGGCGCGGCGCTGGCGCGAATCCGCCGAGCAGATCGAGCTCTACTACGGCGAGCGTTTTCGCGACTTCAAGCCGCTCAATGCGGTCGAGAAGAGCGATGTGATCCGCGCCGCCGTCGGTTACGCGCTTGCCGACGATGCGATCGGGCTGTCTCGGTTCCGCGAGAAATACGCGCCCTTGATGAGCGAGAGCTCCGACCGGCTCGCCTTCGATATTGCGAGTAAGCCGGCGGCCGCCTCCAGCGCCGAATTCGCCGAGATCGCCAAGCTCGCTGCCAGCGTCGACACGCTCGACGGCTTCCTGCGCGAGATGAAGCAGCGCTTCCCCGACGCCACCGCCCGCGCGCCCATGCCGCCGCAGGCCAAGGACGAGACCGAGCACACCGGTTCGCTGCCCGCGATCCCGCCCGTGAGGCAGATCAAGATGACCCGCTAGGCCATCTCCTACCTTCGACCTCTCGACATCCACCCGCCAAGGCGGCAATTTGCGGCTCAAGGCGCGGGTCCACGCCGATGCCGGGAGGGGATTGTATGAGCAAGCCCGTCAAGACCGAAGCCGAACTAATCGCCATGGCGAAAGCCGAATTGAAGGTCCATGCCGATTGTTCGGACGGCATGAAGATCATCGTTCTCCGCGATGGCAATAGCTGGGAGTTCCGCGACGAATCCGACCAGTCGACCATCGACAAGCCCGGCTACCCCGAATGCGTCGCCATGCTCGTGCAGATCGGCGATCACCTCAGCAAGCAATATGACCTGAAGGGGTAGGGGCAGCGCCGTTTCTCGGTTGAACGACGCTGTCTCTGGAATACGGGATCGCCCGGTCGAGCCGGCGATGACGCTGGGTGTATGGCGCGCAGCTTACCCAACGTCGAACAGCTTACCCGCCGTAACTCTGCACCAGGCTTCCCGCTACCAGGGACCAGCCGTCCACCAGCACGAAGAAGATCAGCTTGAACGGCAGTGACACCACCGCTGGCGGCAGCATCATCATGCCCATCGACATCAGGACGGAGGCGACCACGAGGTCGATGATCAGGAAGGGCAGGAACAGGAGGAAGCCGATCTCGAAGGCGCGCTTCAGCTCCGAGATCATGAACGAGGGGATGAGGATGCGGAGCGCGAGCTCGTCGGGGGTTGCCGGCGGCGGCTCGCCCGAGAGGTCCATGAACAGTTTCAGGTCCTTCTCGCGAACGTTCTTCTGCATGAAGCCGCGAAGGGGCACGGAGGCACGCTCGAGTGCGGTCTCGACGCTGATCTGGTTGGCGACCAGCGGCTTGATGCCGTCGTCATAGGATTTCTGGAGGACCGGCCCCATCACGAAGAAGGTGAGGAACATCGCAAGCGCGATGATCACCGAGTTCGGCGGCGCGGTCGCGGTACCCATGGCGGTGCGAAGCAACGACAGCACGACAACGATGCGCGTGAACGACGTCATCATGATCAGGATCGACGGCGCGATCGACAACACCGTGAGCAGCGCAATGAGCTGGATCGCGCGCTCGGTGACGCCCCCGCCACCCTGGCCGCCGAGATTGATGCTGATGTCCTGCGCATGCGCAGGCGCCGCCAGGAGAGCGGCGCCAATCAGGACAGGAACGAAAAAAACTCTACGCGGGAAAGCCGAGTGCCTCACGAAGGCGGCTTCGGACGGCCGAGCAG